>QCSL01000054.1 GCA_003209165.1 Synechococcus sp. AG-670-B23
GTGTGCGGGGGTGGCGGCGGCGGTCGTCCGAACCTGGCGCAGGCTGGCGGAAGGGATGGCGCTGCTCTAGGTGGGGCTTTGGCTCAGGCTCAAGACGATCTGAGTCAACGTTTTGCTGGTACGTCAGGCTGATGGCATGTGGATGGCTGGAATGCACAACGAAGCGAGGCCATAGATGTCCGAGGGTGATGTGAAGGTGACGTTTAATTTTGCTGATATTGATCCTTTTTGACGATGATTTCTCGGTGATTTGATGCGGTTTTTTCTCTGCCTTGGGTTGGGTGAGAGCGATAATGTATGTATTCGAATGGCTGCTCCGTCGCCTCTTGGTGGAGTCAAAGGGCAGGGTGATCATGTCCATGCTTGATCTAAATAGCGCTTTTGAATCTTCCAAGTATTTGGTTCGTATGGATCGTTTGATGAATCATCAAGTTTTGCAGTCGTCATCTTGAGATAGCTGTCATTACGCTTACCGACGGCTGTTGAATGGCTTCGCCTGCTCACAGATGGTTGAACTCCTCGCCAGACAGGCCACGATGGAGACTCGCTCCGGCGCTTTTGTATGCAGACAGTCCTGGCCCCTGTCGATCAGCCACTGAATTTGCTGATCATGCTGATTCTCGGGCACTTTTTGGTCGATTTCCCTCTTCAGGGTGACAAGATGGCCGTCGAGAAGTGTCCTGGAAAAGACTTCACATTGAACTGGCGGTGGTGGCTCTCAGCCCATGCCGGAACCCATGGCTTCATGGTTGCTCTGCTAACTGGTATCCCCGTTCTCGGCCTTGCGGAAATGGTCGCTCATAGCTTGATTGATTTCGGCAAGTGCCGGTTTGGCTATAAATTGATCGTTGATCAGGTACTGCACTGGGCTTGCAAAATCGTTTGGATTGCTTGCCTTACGGTGATCAATTGAGACGGAGTTCGATTTAGCGATCACAAGCCTCCATGACGAGCTTTTTCCTCTTCGCGCTCTTCCTGCTCACGGTTGTGTTGAGCCGTTTGCGTCAGCGCGGGACTTGGCGACTTAGCCGCTTGATCCCAAGCATGACGTTCTTTCGCGTGGCTTTGGCTGCGGGATTGCTGAGCCGAATTGTGATCGGCCTCGGGTTGCAGGGAGAGATTGTTGATTGGATTGAAGTTATTGCCAAGACCGGCCTCTTCGTCGCCTTGGTGGAACTGGCTCTCGATCTGATTTGGGTTGTGTTGGCACGGTTGAGCCAAGGCGGTGTGGCCCCTCCTCGCATTCTCAAGGATTTGGCTTTGGTGGCCGCAGCCTTTGTGGCGGTAGCTGTTGAGCTCAATAGCCAGGGTGTGCTGACTACTGTCGGTTCAGCGGCAGTCCTGGGCGGCCTGGCCTTCATTGTTGGTCCCGGTTCAGCAACCCAAATTGGCAATATTTCCTCAGCTCTGGCTGTTCAAGTCGAGTGTCAATTCAGTGTGGGCGACTGGGTGGAAATTGCTGGTGAATTGGGTCGAGTTGAGAATATCTCCTGGAGTAGCACCTATCTTTATGATGATATTGACGACCTCTATATCGTTATTCCGAATTCGCTTATTGATCGCAATAAGACGATCAACTATTCGAGGCCATCATCTACAGAGTATCGACTGGAATTGAAGATTGGTTTGCCATTGGAAATGCCTCCGGGGCTCGCTATGCAAGTGTTGAGCGAGGCTCTCAATTCTCATCCAGGTATACTTGATACTGCACGTAGTCGAGTTATTCTGAGCTCGATCGATCAAGATTCGATTAACTATGTGTTGAAGTTCTTTGTTGCTGATTTTAAGCTGAGGAACCAAATCCGTACAGATATCTATTCCAATGTTTGGTATGCGGTTGAGCGAAATGGCTATGCCTTGCCGTATTCGGTGATTGATCTGCGGACGGCTCAGTCCCGCCGACAGCTTCAGGAGCAACGGTGTGCGCGTGAGCAGCGCGAAAGTTTTGCCTCGTTGCGGTCGATCGAATTGTTTTCTTCGTTGTGTGATGACGAGATTCGTGAAATCGTTAGTAATGACCGTTTGATTTGCTTTGGCCCTGGCGAAATGGTTGTTGAGCTCGGAGATGTGGGTGGTTCGATGTATGTGGTGATGGCGGGTTCTTGTTGTGTCTTAATCCCGAATCCCTCCGGTGGTGAGGGAATGGTGGAGGTGGCACAGCTTTCATCGGGAACTATTTTTGGTGAGATTTCTGCCTTAACTAATGCACCGCGGACGGCATCGATCAAGGCGGCTTCCCATTTGGTGCTCCAGGAGATCAGCCAACAACAGATCGAAACCATCTTTCTGAACAATCAGGAGGCCATGGCCGAGTTCGCCAAGGTGATGGCCTCCCGAGAGGCGTTGCTTAAGACTTTTACGCCTGAAGAAACCAAATCGCTTGAGGTCGGTTTGCTCGAACGCATGACCAAGACGTTCAACAAATTGATGTTCTCCTGAGCTGTTGTCTTCTTGAACATTTGGACAACAGCAGAGTCTTTTGCCAGGGTGTGGGTGGTTGTTAATGATCGATATGGGTTCATCCGCCGCTCTGCCAAAGGCATTGGCTGTCTGTCTCGGCATGTCTGCGTCGGTTGTGCTGTCTCCACTGGCTGGGTTTGCTCAGGCAGATCTTCGCAGCAGCTTTCCGGGTCGTCGGGTTGGTGGGGGAACCCGTGGTGAGTGCAGTGCTCGGACCCTGGTGCATCTCGTGCCTGACAGCAGCGTTTTTGCGCCTGGTGCCTCCGGTGATTTGGCCCTGGTGCAGGGACCGACGGCCAATCCCGTCAGCTTGACGATGACCTTTAAACCAGAAGCGGGTGGTGCGTCCACCAGCCAGACATTGCCTGCCTCTCCCGCTGGAGTCACTTTGGTGCATCGATCCGCCATCAGTTCTCCGACCATATGGGAGTCGGGCTTTGATTGTGCCTCTGGCGATGCTGCTGCGAGTGCTGACCCCCTGTCGTTCATCGAAACGGCTTCTCCACCGGCGGTGAGTTTGCTGCTGTCCACAGCGGAAGCCAGCGACACGCAAGTCCAGAAGACCTTGCAGACGTTGCGCCAAAGCTGCGGAGGAACGGTGCCCGCAGCGGAAACTCTGGCTCAGTTTGGCTTGGCAGACGTGGTTACGGCTGATTGGCCTCAGCAGCTTCCGGTGCGTTGTCCATCTTGAGTTCACTCACTTCGAGCGGTTCTTTGCGCCCCTTCACCTGCACAGGCCCCCAATACTCAAGATCCAGGCGGCTCTTGAAGGTTGGATCAAGCAGATCAAGGGTGGTGCTGGAGAGCAGCACCCGTAGAAGACCCTCATGACGCTGTTTGTCGAGACTTTCCAGCCTTGACGCGCAGTTGACGGAGTCGCCGATTACTGCGTATTCGATTCGCTCGGCGCTGCCCATCGACCCCACCAAGGCTTCGCCTGAATGAATACCCATGCGGATTTTCATTTTTGGTTTTTGGTCTTGCAGCAGGTCTTTATTTAGCTGCTCCAGCCCCGCTTTGATTTCGATCGCTGCTTCGATCGCGGCCTGCGCTTCTGCTTGGCTGTTCTGTTCCAGAGGAACGCCAAACACAGCAAGCATTCCATCGCCTGTGAATTTGTTCACCATGCCGCCGCGCTTGGTCACAGCTGGAACGCAGACCTCCATGCCGCGGTTGAGCCAGTCCATCAGTGCGCGCGGAGTCATCCCTTCCGAAACACTTGTGAAGTTGGCTGTATCGGTGAACAGAACGGTGACTGGCAGTTGGCGACCTTCAAACCGCCCGTCGGTCAGCAGCTCATCCCGCTGATCCCAGAGCTGCTGGGCCACCGCTGGTGAGGTGGTTTGCCCCAGCAGTTGTTTGATCTGTTGTGAATGCTGCTGACTTACGGCACCCCGGCGCAGCCAGGCGCCGCCGCCCATGCTCAGCAGACCGAAGGTAGGCATGGCGATCCCTACCCAGATGTGCTGCCAGAGCAGGCAAGTCAGCCCACCGGCGACACCAGCGCTGAGTGCCATGACAACGAGAACGCTGCGTTTCAGGGATGGCACTTTTTCCCCAAGCAGCGTTCCGCTGGCCATGCAGAGAAGTATCAGGATGAGGTTTCCCCAGCCCGGCATGATCCAGCCCGTGTTCAGTGTTCCGTTGTGGTGATCGAGCAGTGTGGCCACACGGTTGGCGTGGATCTCCACCCCAGAGACCTGGAACAATTCTTCTGATTGACGGAAACGAGTGTGCGGGATGTTGAAGAGATCTCTAAGGGAAGGCGCTGTACTGCCGATCAGCACAATCTGATCGCGAATCGCCTCACTGGGAACATCACCATCCAGCAGCTTTGCCAGTGGATAGAAGCGATAACTCCACGGTTCGCGGAACCGCAACAAGCGCTGTAAACCCAGTCCAGCGTCGATTTCGTTGTGGTATCCACCACCATCCGCACTGAGCCAGGCGTCTTGATGGGTTCCGGCATCCATTGCGTCCCGCAGGCGACGATCGCCGGTGGCGACCTCCATCACACGCATGGGGAAAGACACCGTCGCTTCGTCTTGGCCGGTGACATGTACGAGGTCGCGGCGCAGCACACCGTCGGCGTCGAGGCTAAGGTCGTTGTAAGACTGACGCTCAATGGGGGTCCCTGGAACCGGCCCGATGCCTGAGGCCACATTAAAAATCGAGACCAAGGTCGGCTCGTCTTGAAATCGATCACGCAGACATTGTTGTTGTGCGCCAACGCCTTTGTCGCGGTAGATATCGAGTCCAATGACGTTGGCCCCGCCAGCGTTAAGGCGGTCAAAGGCTTGGCAAAACAGGGCGTCATCGATCGGCCAGCCAAAACGTTCAATGTCGCTTTCTTCGATGCCCACCAAGGTGATTGGCGTGTCTCGCCCCGATGGTGATGGACGCTGAGCAGTTATCAGGTCATAGAGGAGAAGGTCGACGGTTTGGGCGAGACCGGTGCTGCGCAGCAACACGAGGATGACTACGGACACCAGATAAGGTCCGGTGGTTTGCAACAGCAGCTCTCGAACGTGCTTCACCCTTCTAGATAAGTCGTTTGGTCCATGCTGGCCTTGAGATGGCTCATTAACAGTCGCGCTTCTTCAATGTCTAGTTTTCCTTGCTGGATTGCTGTTTCCGAGGCTTGGCGCAGGCGTTCAAGGATGAGGTCGGGATCATGTTGCATTTCCTCCAATACATTGGCGTTTGTGTCTCCTTTGAGCACATGATCCAAGAGATAACCGCCACCTCTGGGATTGAGCCTCACATGAATAGCATTGGTGCTTCCAAATAAGTTGTGGAGATTGCCCATCACTTCTTGATAGGCACCGCCGAGAAACATGCCAATCCAATACGGTTGATTGTCTTGAAGTTGATGCAATTCAAGAAGAGATTTTTCACTGCCACGGTCGATAAATCGCGAGAGCTTCCCATCTGAATCGCAGGTGAGGTCGGCGAATTGACCAAGTTCACTCGGGCATTCATGCAGGCGATGAATTGGCATCACTGGAAAGAGTTGATCAATCGCCCATGTGTCGGGAGCTGACCTAAAAATAGAGAGGTTGGCGTAATACGTCCAAGCCAAAGCCCGCTGGAGCCCGCGAAGGTCTTCATGGATGGGCTCATCAGTGGGGAGCTTTGAACTGATTTCCTTGGCGCAGGTCCAGCTCAGCTGTTCTGCCATGGCTCTTTGGTGCAGACGGATATACCCAAGCCGGAAGGCTGCAAGAGCATCCTCTCGAAATTTAATCGCATCATTCCAAGCCTCTTGAAGCAGCGAGGGATCCGCAGGATCTATTGCGCGAATCTGCTGGAGGGTTGCCCGCAAATTGGCGACGGGAAGAGGTTCATCGCTCTCTGGAGCCGGTTCGCTATCGGGCGCGCGACTGGAGCCGAGCACATTGAAAACCAGCACGGAAAAATGACTGGCCAGAGCGCGACCGCTTTCGCTCACCAGGGTTGGTACTGGCACGCCGAGAGGCACGCAGCACTCCCGGATCGTTGCGACGACGTCATTGGCGTAGTTCTGAAGCGAATAATTCGTCGATGCCGAGCTCGCCGTGCGGCTGCCGTCGTAGTCGATGCCGAGGCCTCCGCCAACGTCGAGGAAACCCATTGGGGCTCCGAGGCGAGTGAGTTCGACGTAGATCTGTCCAGCCTCTTGCAGGGCGTCCTTCAGCACGGCGATGTCATTGATTTGACTGCCGATGTGGAAATGCAGCAGCCGAAGGTCCTGGAGTAATCCCGCCTCATCGAGTGCTTCTACGGTCTGAAGCATTTCGCTGAGATCCAGGCCGAATTTGGCGCGGCTTCCGACGGAACTACCCCAGCGTCCGGTGCTGCGGCTTGACAATTTCGCTCGAATGCCGATGAAGGGCGAAGCCCCAAGCTCTTTACTGGCTTCGATGATGCGTTGAAGTTCATCGGCCTGCTCGATCACCACCACCGGCTGGTGGCCCAAACGTCGAGCGAGGATTGCAGTCTCGATGTAGCGGCGGTCTTTGTAGCCGTTGCAAATCAGCAACGCTTGCTGATCCTCGATCAGGGCTAAAGCGATCAGAAGTTCGGCTTTGCTACCGGCTTCCAACCCGAAGCTCCAGCGTTGGCCACAATCAACCAGATGCTCCACCACGTGGCGTTGTTGGTTGCATTTGATTGGAAACACCCCTTGATATCGCCCGTCGTAGTCGTAAAGGGAGATGGCCCGTTCGAAGGCGGCGTGGAGGCGCTCGAGCCGGTCTTCAAGAATGTCGTCGAAGCGGATCAGCAGAGGTGGGTGAAGGTCACGTGCTGTAAGGCCTTTAACCAGCTCGACAAGATCGAGGGATCCACCGCGGTCACCGCGAGGTTGAACGACGATATGCCCGCGGCTATTAATCGAGAAATACGGTTCACCCCAACGATCAAGCCCGTACAGCTCTGCACTGCGGGACACGGACCAGGACCGATCGTTTTCGGCCAGAACCATCAACCCTCAACCAACAAGATAACTGGAATTTAGAGACGGCCTTTGAGGCTGCGCTTGCCAACCGGTGGGTTGTCCAAAGACGATGGCATGACTCTCAAGCTTTTTTCATGGCCGAACGCTCTTTCGTTGCGATCAAGCCCGATGGTGTGCAGCGGGGACTCGTGGGCGAGATCCTTGGCCGTTTTGAGCGAAAGGGCTTCAAATTGGTTGGTCTTAAGCAGATCACCCCGAGCCGTGCCCTGGCTGAGCAGCATTACGGCGTTCATAAGGAGCGTCCCTTCTTCTCAGGGCTCGTGGATTTCATTACCTCCGGTCCGGTGGTTGCGATGGTTTGGGAGGGCGATGGCGTCATTGCAAGTGCCCGCAAATTGATTGGTGCCACCAAACCCCTCGAAGCCGAGCCCGGAACGATCCGTGGTGATCTCGCGGTGAACATCGGCCGCAATGTCATTCACGGTTCGGATGCTCCCGAAACCGCCGCGTTTGAGATCGGTTTGTGGTTCACCTCTGAAGAGCTGAACGATTGGACGCCCTCTGATCAAACCTGGCGCGTCGAAAGCTGATCAAAAGGCATAGCGGAGCTTGGTGTGGATTCCATTGCCAAGCCACCAGTCGGTCCAGACGCCTGGGTTGTCATTGGTTTCGAAGGTGTTGACCCAGCCAAGCTCCACTTGCCACCGGTTATGGGTGTACCGCGCGATCAATCCACCTGATCCCACTTGATCTTCGAAGGTCTCGTCGGCGATTTCAGTGTGGATCCCTCCTTTACCGATGTAGGGAATGATTTGCAGCTGTTGCTCGTCGTTGTCGTTTTTCCAGACGGTCCAAATCAGTTCCCCAACAGCCAGCCAGCCACTGTCGCCACTGGCGATGCTTCCTGGCAGACCGATGAGTCCGACATCGCTACCGAGGCTGAATCCCATGCTTGAAGGGAGTGAACTGAAGGCCACCTGACCGGCTCCTCGAAGGTTCAATGTGACGTTTGGCGAGGCCAACAAGGTCAGATTGGCGAGTCCCCCCAACGCTCGTGCTTCGCCAACATCGATGCCTAGACGGTCAAGATTATGTAGATGCTCATCATTGGTAAGGCCAGGAAATCCTTGGAGGAAATAGCCATTGGCGCTCCATGCTGCGGGGCCAGTGATTCCACTCACGGTGGTACTGAGCTTTAGGTTTCCGCTACGCATCCAACCGTCTTCTCCTCCACCCACGACCAAGGGAACACTGGCGTTGCCTTCGAAACTGTCTGTACGGCTGGCACTGATCCCAGCAGCACCCGTCCAAGACAGACCGTTTCCTAGGTGGAACAGGGTGTCGATCTGGATCAAGCCCTGCAATGTCCGGAAGTTGAGTTTGTGTGGGTCACCTATGAATTCAACGAAATTGCTGTGGCTGTAGCCAAGTGAGCCGGTGAGGTTCCAGGTGTCTGACAGCGGGTAGGTGTATGTGGCTGAAAGAAGGGTGGATCCCAATTCCAGCTGGCCATCGTTTTTGAGTTCAAAGAACAGCAGCGCTGTATCGCCTCGCTTCAAGAAATCGTTTTGAAGCAGAACAACATTCGAGCGCCATTCGCCGTTGCCAGGAGACCCATTATTGCCAACGCTGAAGTCTCCTCGTAAGGGTGTAGGTGGTGCTGCTTCTACACCCAGGGTGATCACGGCTTTGGTGGGGTCACTGCCCAGACGACCCATGTTGCCGTTGATTTTTCCAACCCCTCCGCGACGCACCTCAACAAGGGCTTTTTCAAGGGTCGGGATGTGAAGAACACTGCCCAAAAGGGGCGCGAGTTGGTTCTGCACCTTGACTTTGAGCTCTTGATCGCTGCTTTCAACTTGCAATTCAGCGATGACTCCCATCACCACTTCGAGGGCGCCGGGGGAAGGATTTGGAAGGGTGTAAACCCTGGTGTTGACGTATCCGTCTTTGATGAAGCGGGCCGTGAGAGCTGCCGCGCAAGCCTTCAATGTCTCCGCGGGTGTTGCTTTGCCACAGCGTTGGAGAACGGCCTCGATGTCTTTCTTGGAATAGGGCGAGTCGCCGATAACCGTTGGTCTCCAGCTGGGAATCAGTACAGGAGCTCCCCCTGATTTTGGGAGTTCGTCTGAGTTCTCCGGAGCTGGCGTGAAAGTGGGCTGGAGAACAGGCTGATCGGCAGGTTGCGTTTGCCGTTCTAGTGGTGCTGTTTCTGCTGGCAGACGAACAGGGCCTGGCTGGATTGGCGGAGCAACCAATTGGGCCAGCAGCAGCACAGGACACTGAACAAGATCTTGAGAATTATTTTTGCCGACTAAAATTATTTGCGCGGGGCTAATGGTCAGGATGCTTAATTGATCCCTGGCCTGAGGCTCCATTTGGTGGGGGTCTAGACCTGTTCTAGCCGGTTTTGAAGCAGCATTTGAAAAGGATGCTTTGAAACTCTAAGCACCTAAGTCTCAGCAATTCGCATCATTTCTTCAGCCACATATTCTTATTAGTATCTGATAATACTATTTTTAGTATCCGACGATACTGATTTTTTATGGTTCGAATGTTTTGATTTTTATTGATTTCATGCACTTGCGTGGCTGGTTGGTCGAGGCACTCAGGAGCTTCTCTGCACGCCTCATTTGACTGCGATAAAGCTCTGTGAGTCTCGTGAGTCCACGCAGTATCCTCAGTGATTCTTAGGCGTTTTGCGTGGATGTCCGATGAAATGCCACTAACCTGCGTTTCTTGCGATAGGCAGTTAGTTCGATGCCATCGGTCCTGCGGTTGAACGGTTTTCGCCTGGGACTGTTGCTGGCTGCTCTTGCTGTGGTGAGTGGAGAAGATGCGTTTGCTGAGATTCGTGCGTCTGACAAGAACGGATTGAGGACGGAGGTGAATGGAGTGCGTGGGGGGGGATGCGACAAGGGTGTGTGCCGGATTGGTGGTGGAACGAATGCGGGAAAGAACAAGTTTCACCGGTTTAAAGATTTCGATACCCGCGGAGCAATCAATCGGGTTGAATTCGATACCGGAGGGAAACACAACCTTGTGGTTGGTGTGACCTCTGCGCAGGGGACGTGGATTGACAAGATGGTGGCCCTCTCATCGAAGGCAAATTTATTTTTCCTCTCCCCTGGCGGGATTCACTTAGGCAAGGGTGTGGGGTTTATCAATGTTCCGAAGTTATCGTTGAGTACGGCGGATCAGCTTCGGTTTGCTGAGGGCACATTTGATGTGTTTCACAGTACGCCAGAGAGCGTTCAAGCGTTCACGACGAATCCCTTGCCAGGGGTATTTGGGATGCGTCGCAGTGAGATGGATGAGGCAGTCGTTCTGGAACCTGGGCAGTTACCTGGGATTCATCTTGATGGAATCAACATCAGCCTGGATGAGGAGTTGTTGGTGGATGCTCCCGGGGGGCAAGTGAATGTTGTTGATAGCCGCCTCGAGGCGGGAACCGACGAGGTTGGCGGGAGAATTACGTTAACGGGTGAGGCAATCAATGTTGGTGGTGGCTCGGAGTTGATTGCCAGTGGAAGAAATGGTGGTGGGTTGATTGAAGTGGGAGGAAGTTGGCAGAACAGTGATGGCTCAGTTCGCCAGGCAGTCACGGCTCAGGTTGAGCATGGAGCCGTGCTGGATGCATCCGCAAGTGTGGATGGAGATGGTGGCGAGATTGTGGTGTGGAGTGATATCACCGATTCTCAATCGATAACAGCGGTGGCTGGACGCTTGTTGGCGAGAGGCGGCAGTGAAGGAGGAGATGGTGGTGCGATTGAAACGTCTGGCTTTGTGTTGGATATAGCTGGAATTGATGTTCACACCAGTGCCACTGCGGGAGAGAATGGGCTGTGGTTGCTGGACCCATACGATTACACAATCGGATCGGTTGAAGCGGTATACATTGTGGATGCCTTGGGTGGTCAAAACGACGTCACGATTTCAACGGCCTCGTCAACTAGTACGGCCGGTAGTAACACAATTTCTGCGTCTAGTGAAGACCCTAGTGGCGGCACAATCACAGTCGATGCAGAAATTGATCTCACGTGTCCCAGTGGGCCTTGTGGAGATCTAACACTTACTGCAGATAAAGATATCCAAATTAATGAACGTGTGGGAGGAGAAGGTTTTGAATCATCAAGTCTCACGCTGTCCTCTAAAACAGGTGTCTCGATTAATTCAGGCGGATCGATTGTATGGCTTTGCGAATACTCATGTGGTCAGGTTGAGATTAGTTCTTCCGTCTCTGGTGGGTTAACAGGTTCTGGCCCGTTGGACACAGGTGTATCCACGCTGATTGTCAACCAGGTGGGTACTTCAGACTTCTCGGGTAAGGTTTCTGGTAGTGGTCAATTTCAAAAGAATGGGACTGGTACTTTCCGTCTAACAGGTAATTCTAACGACTACAGCGGCGCAACAGTCGTTAACGCTGGTGTCCTTCAAGTTAATGGAAATGTCAACAACAATTCCAACGTCTCGATTGCGTCTGGTGCAAGTTTTATAATCTCAGCATCTCAGCCTCAGACCTACAGCGGGATAATATCGGGTGCGGGAGTTTTTCGCAAAGAGGGAAGTGGGACGCTGACACTTAGTGGCGCCTCAACTCATTCCGGCAGCACTGAAGTGCGTGCTGGATCGCTTGTCGTCAACGAAAGTATCTCTGATTCAACAGTTGTTAATGTATCAAATGCTGCTACCTATACGTTGGGAAAATCCGACACGATTGGAGGGCTTGAGGGGGCAGGCTCGGTTAATCTTAATGGCTACGAACTCACTGTCAGCCAGTCCGCTTCTAATGCTACTTTTAGTGGAAGTGTTTCGGGGTCACAATTAGGTTCGAAATTGATTAAATCAGGTTCTGGGCAATTGAATTTGTCTGGGGATAATCCAAATATTGGATCTACATCCATTGATGCAGGCATTTTAATGGTTAGCGGCAATCAGGAATTTGTTAGTGATGTGAGTATTGCTAGTGGTGCAGTCTTAGAATTTGATACAGCTACAGCGAATCGCACTTATACAGGTGTTCTCTCTGGTGCAGGGGATTTAAGAAAGGTTTCGGGCAACGAGTTACGGCTCAATGGGGATAGCGCGTCCACTTTTGACGGTACGACAACGGTAAATGGTGGAAGTTTATATGTTCCGGGTGCATTAACACAGTCAGGAAATATTGTTTTGGAGGATGGTTTTCTTGAGTTGGGATCGGCGACTTCTTTGGGCTCTTCTTACACCGGAACAATATCGTTTAATGGTGGATTATTTAAGCATGGTCAGGCGGTGGATTACTCACCCAGATACTCCACTGCGGATAATCAGCAATATAAGATTGAAGTCATTGGACCCAGTGATGGTAGTAGAGCTTATTCAGCTGCTTTAACTAGTCAAGGTGGCTCTTTGGAGTTGCTTGCTGGAAACTTGGTTTTGGATGGTGCTAACACTTACGACGGCAACACAACGATCTCTGGTGGCTCGTTAACGGTGAATGGCAGTCTTTCTGATTCCACAGTTGTTGATGTATCAAGTGGTGCTACTTATGCGTTGGGAAGTTCTGACACGATTGGAGGGCTGACGGGGGCGGGCTCAGCTGATCTTAATGGTTACGAACTGACTGTCAGCCAATCTGCTTCTAGGGCTACTTTTAGTGGAATTATTTCTGGATCTACTTCTACATCACATTTAACAAAAGAAGGCTCGGGAACTCTAATTCTTTCGGGGGCAAATACATACCAAGGAAATACATCTGTTAATGCCGGTAATCTAAGGATCAACGGAAGTGGAAGTCTACATGATTCGACAATCGTTGATGTATCAAGTGGTGCTTCTTATAGGCTGG
>QCSL01000055.1 GCA_003209165.1 Synechococcus sp. AG-670-B23
CCAAGGTTTTGAACTGGCAACAACAAACTCTATTAACTCTGAAGGAAGGAAAGTAGGAGGAATTCCGCAGTTCGTGGCAAGCCGCGGGAATGCACCGCTACCGAGCAGATAGAGCCCTCCCAGCTAATGCTCACGAACTACGCCGAACGCTACGTGCTGCGGTCCTGTTCAGCAGGCGGCTATCTCGGCGTCAATACCGTGGATCAACGCATCGAACCCCAAGCGTCCCTTGACAAAGCCTGGATTTTTCACACCCATGACGGTGCCGTGAACCATGCCCGTTGGATTGGCGAAGTGCATGGGGAAACCCCGGACGTGGTGAAGCTGGATCAGTGAAATGAGAGGCGGCGGGGATCAGCCGTGGATGAAATTGCGAAGACGCCGCGATTCCATGGCCTGATCCTGCTGAAGCTCAGCTGCGGTTCGCACGTGATGTTCACGCTGCTGCGCCGCAAAGACATCCGCCTCGCTCAACGCAAAGCCATGGTCGGCAGCGATCCCAAGAAACCGCTCAAGGTCCATGGGCTGCGCGAGGGCATTGGCCAGATCAGGATCGCTGTCCCGAAGCGTCAGGAACCGATCCAGATCCTCGAGAGACATCCCAGCATCAGTTGTTGAGTGCTCCCATTCAAGTCAGCATCGGCCCAAGTGAAGAGATTGCATGCTGTTGAAACTGATCAGCTGCGGCAGCATCGCGCTGGTGAGTGTTCTGGTAGTCACTCTTTTTAAGGGGTTACAGGGGCACAACCAACGCATCCACGCACTCCAGGAACAAATCGATCAGCTGGAGGAGCGCACGCCGAAACGTGCCCACAGCGAATTGCTCCGCCAACAGATGGGTGTGATGCAGGAACGCAAGGATGCCTTCGCGGCCATGCTCACCTAGACCCCTTCATCCCTTCACCGCATCCCCACTGGCGTTGGGCAGGATGAAGCGCTGCAACAGCACGAACAAGACCAGAACCGGCAGGATTGAGACCACCGAACCGGCGGCAACAATCCGCCAGTCCAGCGAGAAACTGCTGGAGAGCTGCTGCAGGCCCAAAGGCAGGGTGTAGAGGGAGGGATCGTCAAGAATCACCAGCGGCCAGAGGAAATCACTCCAGGTGCCGATGAAGACGAACATCGCCAGGGTGATGAGATCAGCTTTGGCGGCGGGGACCATCACGTTCCACCATTCCCCCAAACGGCTGCAACCATCAATCCGTGCCGCCTCCTCCAGCTCCTTGGGAACGCCGAGGAAGCTTTGGCGCAGCAAATAAAGACCAAACGCGGTGGCCGCCTGCGGAATCACCAAGGCCAGCAGGGTGTTGCGTAGGCCCAGCTGCACCATCAGCAGATACAGCGGAATCATCACCACCTGAAAAGGTATCAGGATCGTGGCCACCACCAGGCCCAGCACCAGGCCTCGGCCGGCGAAGCGCAGCCGAGCCAGGGGGTAGGCGGCAAGAGAGCAAAACAGCAGGTTGGCCAGCACCGCCAATCCACTCACCACCGTGCTGTTGAACAGGTAGGTGGTGAGTGGATTGTCTTGAAACAACCGAACATAGGCATAGAAACTCGGCTGTTCGGGCAGCAACGCCGGGGGACTGCTGAAGATATCTTCTGCGGGCCCTTTAAGAGAAGTGCTCACCAACCAGAGCAGCGGGGTGAGCACCAGCAGCGCTAGAAGAATCAGAAGCACAAGCTGAACAGCTCGAGCGATGGAGGCGCGCATGGCTTCGGCTCTAGAGCGTCGGTCGGGTCTCCAGAACAACAGGATCTTTCTGCGGATGCAAAGACTGACGCTCCTCACCGGCCACAAGGCGATTGAGGGCATTCACGAAGGCCATCGCCGCTGCCACCACGACGTCGGTGTCGGCAGCGTGGCCGGAATAGAGCGCACCGTTGCTGCGCAGGCGAATGGTCACATCACCCATAGCATCGATGCCCTCGGTGACCGACTTGACCGAGAACTCGATCAACTCATTGGGCACACCCGCCAAATCATTCAAGGCACGGCAGACGGCATCTACCGGACCGGTGCCTACCGCCGAGCCTGTGGTCTCACTGCCCTCTTCATCCAAGAGGGTGACGGTGGCGGTAGGGCGCAGGCTGCTGCCGCAGCTGACCTGTACCAGCTTGAGCTGGAAGCGGGCTTCCGGCTGCTGCACCTGTTCGCTGACAATCGCCTCCAGATCACGGTCGGTGATCTCGCGCTTGCGATCAGCGAGTTCCTTGAAGCGTGCGAAGGCCTCATCGAGATCCTCACGGGTGAGGTCGTAGCCCAGTTCCTCCAGACGGGCGCGAACGGCACTGCGGCCGCTGAGCTTGCCGAGGGAAATGCGGTTGTCGGACAAGCCCACCGTCTGGGCGTCGATGATTTCGTAGGTGAGCCGGTTCTTGAGGACGCCATCCTGGTGGATGCCGGATTCATGGGCAAAGGCATTAGCACCAACGATGGCCTTGTTTGGCTGCACGACCATGCCGGTGAGATTGGACACCAGCCTTGAGGTCTTGGTGATCTCTTCGGTGCGCACGGCGGTTAGCGGCGTGGGGCTGTCCTCATCCCGTCCAAAGAAGGGGTTGTAGTAACGCCGCCGCACGTGCAACGCCATCACTAACTCCTCGAGGGAGGCATTACCGGCGCGTTCGCCGATGCCATTGATCGTGCATTCGAGCTGACGGGCGCCGTTCTTGACCGCCTCGAGGAAATTGGCCACGGCGAGGCCGAGATCGTTGTGGCCGTGCACTGAGATCACGGCCTCGCCGATGTTGGGCACGTGCTGATTAATGCCCGCGATCAACGCACCGAACTCCGAGGGGGTGGTGTAGCCGACGGTGTCGGGAATGTTGATCGTTGTGGCGCCAGCAGCAATCGCCGCCTCAATCACCTCGTAGAGGAACTCCGGATCGCTGCGGCCAGCGTCTTCGCAAGAGAACTCAACGTCCTCTACCAACGAGCGGGCATAGCTCACCATCTCAGGAACGATGCCGAGCACGTCGGCACGGCTCTTACGCAGTTTGTACTCGAGATGGATGTCACTTGTAGCGATGAAGGTATGAATGCGACGTCGCGGTGCCGGCGCAACGGCATCGGCACAAGCCTTGATGTCAGCCCGCGAAGCACGGGCAAGGCCGCAGACGATCGGACCGTTGTCGCCACCCACCTGCTGGGCGATCCGCTGCACAGCGGAAAAATCGCCGGGGCTGGCGAAGGGGAATCCCGCCTCGATCACATCCACGCCGAGCCGCGCGAGCTGCTGGGCGATGGCAAGCTTCTCCTCTAGGTTGAGGCTCGCCCCGGGCGACTGCTCACCATCCCTCAGGGTGGTGTCAAAAATCAGGACGCGACCGGGGTCCTTGGCCATGGAAGGGGCTCCAGCGGAGGTCTTAGTCGGAATGACTATGAGATAGTCCATTCTAGTTCAGCCCTGGAGTGGGAATCGGATTAAATTCAGCCTCCGTTTGGGCTTATTCGTGACCAAAGGCGCTGTCGCCCTGGTGTTGCATGCCCATCTGCCCTACGTGCGGTCGGCACAACCAGGTTCTTTAGAGGAGGACTGGTTTTTCCAGGCACTGATTGAGTGCTACTTGCCCCTGCTGGAAACGTTGGAGCTGGCCAGCGCCGACCCCAACCAGCAGCCCAAACTCACCATCGGCTTGTCCCCGACACTGCTGTCGCTGCTGAGTGATCAAGACCTCAAGCAGCGCTTTCCAGCCTGGCTGAACGAACGGCTGTTGCTGCTGCCGAAGGCAGACTCTGCGCTGCGAGAGGGCGCCGAACACCTGGCGGCCACGATTAAGCGGCATCAGCGGGCATGGCAGACCTGCGACAGAGACCTGATCCAACGCTTTGCGGCCCTGCAACGCCAAGGGGTGGTCGACCTGCTTACCTGCGGCGCCACTCACGGCTATCTGCCCCTGCTGCGCCATCACCCGGAAGCTGTGCGCGGGCAACTCCGAACAGCGGTGCGGGAACACCAACGCCTCGTGGGGGAGCGGCCCCTGGGGATCTGGCTGCCGGAATGCGCCTATTACGAAGGCCTGGACCGCTGGATGCGTGATGCAGGTCTCCGCTATGCCGTGCTGGATGGCCATGGGCTGCTGCATGGCCGGCCACGTCCTCGGTATGGGGTGTATGCGCCGATCTGCAGCCGCAACGGGGTGGCCTTCTTCGGGCGTGACAGTGACGCCACGCTGCCGGTGTGGTCGGCCAAGGACGGCTACCCCGGCGATCCCCATTACCGGGAATTCCATCGTGATCTGGGCTGGGACCTGCCCATCGAAGAGCTCAAGCCCCTGGGGCTTGACCAGCCGCGACCTCTCGGGCTGAAGCTGCATCGGGTGACGGACCACAGCGCACCGCTGGACCGAAAACGCCCCTACATACCTTGGGTGGCGGCCGAACGGGTGAAAGAGCATGCAGCGGATTACCTGCAGGGACGCCGGCGGCAGTTGGATCAGCTCAGCCGTGCCATGGAAGTGCCCCCGCTGCTGGTGGCCCCCTTCGATGCCGAACTGTTTGGCCACTGGTGGTTTGAAGGGCCGGCTTTTCTCAGCCAGCTGTTCCAACAGGCTCCTCAAAAGAGGGTAGTCTTCACTCGGCTGCGCGATGTGCTGAACAGCGTTGGCCAGCTTCAGCTCTGCGACCCCTGCCCCTCCAGCTGGGGGCAAGGGGGCTATCACGACTACTGGCTGAACGACAGCAACGCCTGGATCATCCCGGAGTGGGAACGGGCAAGTGCAGCGATGGTGCAGCGCTGCAGCCGCGGGGTGGGCAGCGAGCAGGCCATGCAGTGGCTGCAGCAGGCCGCGCGGGAACTGTTGCTGGCGCAGTCGTCTGACTGGAGTTTCATCCTCAGGGCCGGCACCACCACCGAACTGGCCCGGGAAAGGGTGCAACGCCACCTGGGCCGCTTCTGGCAACTGATGAAGGCGATCGATGGCACAGCCGAACTGCCTGAGGGATGGCTCGAGGAGGTGCAGATGGATGACCGCCTGTTCCCGCTGATTCAGCCTTTGGATTGGGCCCCAGCGAATCCTTCTGGAGCTAGCGCATGAACCAATGCGGCCTCCAAACGGGGAATTCATTGATGTTCAGCCTTTCCCCATCTGAGGGATCAAAACGCAGCTGCAGGGATCTCAAAACCGCGGGGCTTGATTTAGGGCCGCCCCCAGCACAAGCCCCCGCCGCAACTCCCAAGGGGATAAGGCGAACAACCTCAGCATCACCACCATCAAGCGCGGCAGAGGCAGGGTGTTGGTGAGGAAGCCAAACCACTCATCCCGCGGCAATGAGAAGAACGTGGAGAAATGGGTGCACAACAACGCTGCGTTGAAGCCCATCAACCGGCCCAGCCCGAACTGATAAAGCTGATGGCGCAGTACCAATTCGATAGGCCAAAGCGCCTGCCAACCCCGTTGCGCCAAGGCCGCTGAGCCAAGGCTTTGATTTGCGAGGGCTTTAGCGATGGCGTGGGCCAGATCAGGCCCACGCCGCAGAAGCGATCCCACCATGTACCCAGAGGCCGGATGCACCATGCTCGCCGCACCACCAAAGGCCAGCAGCGGCTGACGGCGATCCGGCAGTGGCAGGTTCATCGGGAAGAGGCAGAACTCCTTATGGATCACCTCAGTGATCTCCACACCGCGCAGATTCAAGCGTTGGAGTAGCCGTTGCTTGAGCACGTCGTAGGGAATACCGGGCGCAAAAGCGAGCGAGGTTTCTTCGACGAAGAACACCCCATCGCCCAGATCCATCGCATACAAAAATGTTGGCGGTTCGGTGCGCTGCGCTGCGCTGAGGTGATCGCAGCGGTAGTCCATCAAAACAAACCGGCCCGGCTCAATCGGCGGCTTGGAGAAACGCCCTACCAGGCCATATGCCGCCTGGCCCGCCACCGGCCCCTGATCCGGGCGGCGAATGTGGGGCGTGCACGAACCGGAGGCATCGATCACCAAACGCGCTTGCAACGTGAGTCCCGATGCACAGCCAACGCTAGTGGTCGCACCCTTCACCTCCACGCTTTGAACGGTGTCTTGATGGAAGACCATGCCGTCGGCCCGCTCCAGCCAATAGCGCTGCAAAGCAGCCCGATCAAACAGGCCGTAGTCGATCCCGTGAGCATGGCTCTGATCCTGAGCCGTTGTGCCGCCCCCGCCGAAATAACTGACAGTGTCGCTCCAGCGGTGCTCCAGCAACTGCTCAAGACCTACCGCTTTCAGTTCATCGACCCAGATGCCGTAGGTGTTCGGCCAGTGATTGTCGACAGGATCGGAAGCGATGCCTGCAACATCCACGCCCTGTTGGTTCAGTTCCGAGGCGATACAGAGGGCAGCCGGACCGCCCCCCAGCACCAGCACATCCACTGGCTCAGCCAAGGTCAGCTGTCCTGCTCGTCAGTTTCGGTGTCGCTCAATGTGGTGTCGTCGCTCGAAGTGGTGTCGTCGCTCGAAGTGGTGTCGTCAGCGGATTCGTCTTCCGCTTCCGGAGGCACCAACACCACCTTCAGCAGCCGATCGCCCTTGTCCAGCTTCTGCAGACGCACCCCCGTGGCAGCACGGGACTGCTGAGGAATGGCATCGGCACTGGTGCGAACGATCACCCCCTTCTCGCTCACCAGCAGAAGTTCCTCACCAGCACCAAGCACGCTGAGCCCAACCAGCTCATCGGCTTCGGTGCGGAACTTCATCGCCCGCAGGCCCATGCCGGCTCGCTTCTGCAAACGGAATTGCGTCACCGGTACGCGCTTGCCCAGACCCGAGGCCGAAGCCACGAGCACCCATGGGCCCTCACTGGCGGCATCATCTTCATTGTCGGCGCTGGCGGCCACCTGATCGGCGAGTTCCACCGGCAGCACATCCATGCTCACGAGAGCATCGCCATCTCGAAGGTTCATTGAACGCACGCCGCGGGCAGTACGCCCCAGGGGCCGTAACTCTTCATCACTGAGGCGGAAGTGGATGGTCATCCCAGCTTTGGAGCCGATCAAAACACTGTCGCCAGGCACAGCCAGGCGCACCCAGGTGAGGGCATCGCCTTCTTCCAAGTTGATGGCGATCAGGCCATTGGAGCGGATGTTGCTGAAAGCTGAAAGCCTGGTGCGCTTGATGAATCCTCCTGTGGTGAGCATCAGCAAATCGGTGTCGTCGCTAAACTCCGACACGGGAACCAATGAAGTTATGGCCTCTTCCCGGGGAATCGGAAGCAGCTGCACCACGGGCGTTCCCTTGGCCGCACGGCTGCACTGGGGCACGCGATAGGCGGGCAGGGCATAGGAAACACCGCGGTCGCTGAACAACACCAACGTGTCATGGTCGTTACAGCTGATGAACAGCTTCACCGCATCTTCACCCTGGCTGCGGGTGCCAGCCTTGCCACGGGTGCCGCGGCTGGTGGCCTCAAATTCGCTCACCGGCATCCTCTTGAGATAACCGGTCTCGGTTAGTAGCACCACCGAACGCTCATTGGCGATCAGATCAATGTCGGACAGGCCACCACCGAGATCGAGAATTTCGGTACGGCGTGGCGTCAGGTAGCGATCCTGCAGCTGACCAAGTTCCTCCTGGATGATCCCGAACACCCGCTCACGCCGGCCAAGGATGTCCCTGTAGTCGGCAATCTTGGTGACCAGATCCTCATGTTCGAGCCGGATCTTGTCGGCCTCGAGGGCGGTGAGACGACGCAACTGCATCTGCAGGATTGCGTCGGCCTGGATGTCCGAAAGGCCGTGGCGATCCTGCAGCTGTTGCCGTGCTGTAGCCGTATCGGGAGCAGCACGGATCAACGCAATGATCGGATCCAGCTGATCGAGGGCCAGCAGCAGGCCAAGCAAGATGTGGTCGCGCTCCTCGGCCTTGCGCAGCAGGTAGCGGGTGCGGCGCTCGATCGTCTCGACCCGGAACTCGAGGAAAACCTCGAGCATCTTGCGGAGGGTGAGCAGGATCGGCTCACCGTTCACCAGCGCCAACATGTAAGCGCTGAAGTTGCTCTGCAACGGGGTGAGCTTGAACAAGTTGTTCAGCACCACCTGCGGGTAGGCATCACGGCGCAGCTCCACCACGATCCGCATGCCGTCGCGGTCGCTCTCGTCGCGGATGTCGGAGATGCCATCGAGCTTCTTGTCGTTAACCAGCTCTGCGATGCGCTCGATCAGCGCCGCTTTGTTGGTCTGATATGGCAACTCAGTGATGATCACAGCATCGCGATCGGGGCGCCCTGGGGCCTCGATCGTTTCAATGTTGGCCACCCCGCGCATCGTCACCGAGCCGCGGCCGCCTAAGTAGGTCTCGCGGATGCCTTCACGCCCCAGGATTTGGCCGCCAGTGGGGAAATCCGGGCCAGGGATCAGCTGGATCAACTCTTGATCCGTGATGTCGGGATTGGCAATCAGGGCCAGCAACCCATCAATCAGCTCATTGAGGTTGTGGGGAGGGATGTTCGTCGCCATCCCCACGGCAATGCCCGCCGAACCATTCAGCAGCAGCTGAGGGATCCTGGCAGGCAGCACCGTGGGCTCCTGCTGGGATCCATCAAAGTTGTCGACGAAATCAACCGTCTCGGCCTCAATGTCCTCAAGGAGGCTGTCGGTGGTCAGCGCCCGCAACCGCGATTCGGTGTATCGCATGGCCGCCGGTGGATCGTTGTCCACCGAACCGAAATTACCGTGCCCATCAATCAAAGGCATCGACATGGAGAAGTCCTGGGCCATGCGCACCAGGGCGTCGTACACAGCGGTATCGCCGTGGGGGTGATATTTACCGAGCACTTCGCCCACCACACGGGCGCACTTGCGATAGGGCCTGTCGCTGGTAAGGCCCAGCTCATACATCGCATACAAGATCCGGCGATGCACAGGCTTGAGGCCATCGCGGGCATCGGGCAAAGCCCGACCCACAATCACACTCATCGCGTACTCCAAGTAGGAGCGCGACATCTCGTTGCGCAGGTCCGTCTGAATAATCCGATCGTCGGAACCGCCAGGACCCCCGCCGACAGGCCCCACAGAATCCGTCATACGAGCATCAGACGTCCTTTGTCATTCTATCTCGAACGGTGGAACCATCTTGAAAACTCCGGATAAAATCCCAAGCGCTTTGCACTGAAGTGATGTGTCCTGTCGACGAGCCTCGACCTGAAGCCGAAACCCTAGGCAGCGACCCCACGCCAACGTCGGAGCCCAGTCCTGCTCCGACTCCAGCCCCAACACCCGCGCCAACGCCTGCACCCACTCCCGAGCCCACTCCCGACGCGGTGATCGCCTCAACCGTGTCCATTCCTGCCCAGGAAAGTTCCGATCAGGACGGCGGTGAATGGGAACTGCTGGTGAGCAAGGTTAAAGCCTGGCTCGAGCGAAATGACCTTGGCGAGCTCTGGAGTAAGGCCCAGCTGCCCCTTCGGGTGGTTGCCGGCCTAATCGTGTTCACCCTGGCTGCGCAGGTCTACTCCGGTGTTCTGAACACCATTGACAGCATTCCTCTGGTTCCAGGCCTGCTAGAGCTCGCAGGCCTGATCTGGTTGGTGAACTTCGCTCTGCGCAACTTGATCCGCAACAGCGATCGGGACAAATTCATCGAGAGCGCCCGCTCGACCTGGAGCCGTGTCACAGGCCGATCAAGCTGAGGAGATCGTCCCGATTGGTAGCTTGATCTGACTTTATTTAAGTCGCGCGGTGGACATTCAGCTCGGACGCTCCAAGACCGTTCGCCGGGCCTACGGAATCGATGAAATCGCTCTGGTGCCTGGGGGTCGCACGGTGGACCCCGAGGTCACCGACACCTTTTGGACCCTGGGGGGTATTGAGCGGGAGATTCCCATCATCGCCAGCGCCATGGATGGCGTAGTTGATGTGGGCATGGCCGTTCAGCTGTCCCAATTGGGCGCCCTCGGCGTGCTCAACCTGGAGGGTGTTCAGACCCGCTACGAAGACCCCAACCAAGTCCTCGATCGCATCGCCGCCGTCGGCAAGGATGAATTCGTGCCGCTGATGCAGGAGATCTACAGCCAGCCGGTTCAAGAAACACTGATCCGCAAGCGCATCAAAGATATCAAGGCCCAAGGAGGAATTGCTGCCGTCAGCGGCACCCCTGTAGCTGCCATGCGTTTCGGCAAGGCCATCACCGAAGCCGGAGCCGATCTCTTCTTCGTGCAGGCCACAGTGGTCTCGACGGACCACACCGGTTCCGTAGGTCAAGAAACGCTAGATCTAGAAGGCCTATGCCGCGACATGGGCGTTCCCATTGTGATCGGCAACTGCGTCACCTACGACGTAGCCCTGCAGCTGATGCGGACTGGCGCAGCGGGGGTGATGGTGGGCATCGGCCCTGGCGCAGCCTGCACCTCCCGAGGCGTTCTCGGTGTGGGCATTCCCCAGGCCACAGCTGTAGCCGATTGTGCTGCCGCCAGGGCCGACTACGAACGGGAAAGCGGTCGCTACGTGCCGATCGTTGCCGACGGTGGCATCGTCACCGGTGGTGACATCTGCAAGTGCATCGCCTGCGGCGCCGACGCAGTGATGATCGGATCTCCCATCGCCCGTGCTGAAGAAGCTCCCGGGCGGGGATTCCACTGGGGTATGGCCACCCCAAGCCCGGTGCTGCCCCGCGGCACTCGCATCAATGTGGGAAGCACCGGCAGCATCGAACGCATCCTCCGCGGCCCGGCCAAGTTGGACGACGGCACCCACAACCTGCTGGGCTGCCTGAAGACATCCATGGGCACCCTGGGCGCCCAAACCATCAAGGAGATGCAGCAGGTGGAGGTGGTCGTGGCACCCTCCCTGCTAACAGAAGGGAAGGTCTACCAAAAGGCTCAGCACCTCGGAATGGGCAAATAGATCAGGGCTAAATTAGTAATGTGCGGGCCTCGGCCCACACACTCCTCACACCCCCCGGCCCGGCGCGATCGGGCTTTCATTCTTTGTGGAGAGCGACTGTCACAGTTCCCTTTTCAGCAGGGAATACCAGTGTATTCGCTCGAAACCGTTGCTAACTTCTCTCTAAATCTTCCTGCTCACATGTCCAGCGCTGCTGCTGTCACCGACGCATCCTTCGAGCAGGACGTGCTCCAGAGCGACGTACCAGTTCTCGTTGACTTCTGGGCACCCTGGTGTGGACCCTGCCGCATGGTTGCTCCGATCGTTGAAGAGATCGCCAACGAATTTGACGGTCAGATCAAGGTGTTCAAGCTCAACACCGACGAGAACCCCAACGTTGCCAGTCAGTACGGCATTCGCAGCATCCCGACCCTGATGGTGTTCAAAGGCGGCCAGAAAGTCGACACGGTTGTGGGCGCCGTTCCCAAGGCAACCCTGTCAGGCACCATCTCCAAGTACCTCTGAAATCTGTCTCCGGAAAAGATCGATCGGTTGAATCTGAACCTTGGGCTAATCGATTACGGCATGGGCAATCTCCACTCCGTCGAGAAGTGCCTCGAACGGCTTGGACAAAGTTGTTCGCTGATCAAGGACGCCGACGACCTTGAGAGCATTGACGCCCTGATCCTCCCTGGGGTCGGTGCCTTTGATCCGGCTATGGCCAACCTCAGGGCCACGGGGCTGGTGCCTCACCTGCTGCGCTGGGGTCAAGACAACCGCCCTTTGCTTGGCATTTGTCTCGGCCTGCAGCTGCTGTTCGAACAGAGTGATGAAGGAAGCGATCCGGGCTTGGGGCTCCTGGCCGGACGGGTGGAGCGCCTTCCGAACAACAGCAGGGAACGCATCCCCCACATGGGCTGGGCCCCGTTGAAGCATCACGGCAACTGTCCCCTGCTCAGCAATGATGCCCACTCGGAATGGGTGTATTTCGTGCACAGCTACGCCGCCGTCCCTACCGATCGGAATGACCTGAAGGCCTCGGCACCCTTCGGCGATCAAGAGGTCACAGCTATTGTCTGGCGAGGCCGACTGGGCGCCTGCCAGTTCCATCCGGAGAAGTCGTCCGATGCCGGAGAGGAGATGCTCAAGCGCTGGCTGACCTGGCTTCGCAGGGGAGCTGAACCCTTTCCATGAGCGGTGGCGGACAACTACGGCTCAGTGGTGGTCGACGTCTCATAAGCCCCAGCGGACGCACCGCTCGACCCACCACCTCCAAGGTACGTGAGGCCGTGATGAACATTCTTGCTCCGCACCTGGAGGACTGCCGCTGGCTCGACCTCTGCAGCGGCAGCGGCGTGATGGGTTGCGAAGCGCTTCAGCGAGGTGCGCGCT
>QCSL01000056.1 GCA_003209165.1 Synechococcus sp. AG-670-B23
TTCCTTGTCTTCGTAATGGCGACAGGGACATAGCGCTCCACCCAAATCATCTTTGTGGCGTGCCAGACCCTTCAGAACAACAGCAGTGACGCTGGATTCAGCACAAAAATATGTACCCGTGCGCTGCGCGTAGGTTTCAGCGAACTTGCGGATGACCTCCAGGCTTTCTGCTGTCGGCTCTTGAGGGGCGTCGGACATGGAAGTGGAGGAAACGGCGAATTACGAAACCCCGCAGTTTCCTTACTGGCAGCCTAGGCCAACAGTTCTCCAGTCAGCGGGCTCCCCATTGTGACCCTCAACACAGCCGACATGCCGAGGCAATTCAATGGCATCGTGTGGGAAGGTTTCGCCTCGCCATGAGCGCCTCGGCCCCCGCCAGCACCCGCGACGCCGTTCTTTCCCAGCTGCTGGAGCGGGGAGAGGAAGACGCTGGCACCCTGGCTAGCGCCGTGGGCATTTCCGTGCAGGCCATGCGGCGGCACCTGCGCTCCCTCGCAGACAGAGGCCTGGTCTGCGCAAGCAGCAGCGCCAGTGGTCCGGGGCGTCCCAGCAACCGCTGGTGCCTCACCGATGAAGGACGAGCCCAGTTCCCCGACGGCAGTGGCCGCTTCGCCTTAGGCCTGCTGGATTCGATGCGCAGCCATCTCCCCGAAGCGACAGTGCGCCAGCTGCTGAATCAGCAGGCGGAGTCGAAAGCCAGCCAGTACCGCCACAGCCTCGGCGAAGCTTCCCTCGAGGCTCGACTCGAACATCTGGCACGGCTGCGGCGCGACGAGGGCTATGTCACCGTCTGCAGCCGGGATGACGACGGCATCAGCTGGCGACTCGAGGAAGCCCACTGCTCTGTGCAGCGCATCGCCGAAGAATTTCCTGCGGTCTGCGACCAAGAATTGCTACTAATCCGACGTACCGTGCCGGACTGCCGGGTGGAACGGGTGCATTGGCGGCTCGAGGGCGGGCACGCCTGCGGCTTCCGCATCACCCCCCTGGCACAGGGCTGATGGCCATCGACAGGGCAACGATTGAACGCATCGATGCCACCCTGCTGCCCCAACTGGATCGCCATCACCTGCGGGTGCTGAGCCACTGCTTGGACAGCTTTCAGACCATGGCTGCTCCAGAGAGCACTGGCCCGATCCCCGACGAAAACCAACGGCGCCTTTGGTGCGAGCAGCAATCCGTGGTCGCAGATGATCCGGAGTTCCTCGACACCTTGTTGCTGCAGCTCAACGCAGCCGCCGACCAGCTAGATCAACTGGCACTCGAGCTGGACAAGCCTCCGCTGGCGCTGAGCCTCGACGATCTGATCAGCGCTGCCGAAGCCCGGTGCCGTGGCTGACGTCGTCGAGCTGCCATCATCAATCCAATTCCTCAACGCCGGCGATGCTTGAGATCTTGGATGCCCTCAGCTTCTTTCGCCTGAGCTGTGGCCGCTGGACCTCGCAGCGCAGCCAACACCATCTGCTGCATCGCCGAGCCGAAGCCGGTGCCTCCTTCATCGTGGTGGAAGAGCTGCTAAGGGGAGACGAGCGACTCGCGAATATTGCCAAACGCAACAACGCCAGCGTTGAGCAAATCGCGGGTGGTTGCTGGGTGCGCTGGAGCGGATCGATGGCCTGGGACCGGGCCGGTGAATCCCATGAAGACCAAACCATGTTCGGGCTGATCCCCGAGGACGAAACGGGGCGTCAGGGACTGCTGCTGCGAGATCGCGGCTACGCCGAGAAAGCTCCGGTGGCAGGCCAGTTCCGCATGGACGACGAAAACGGCCTCATCCTCACGACGGATTACGAAATGATGAGCTCCCTGGAGCGCTTCTGGTTCGCAGGGCCGAACCTGCGGCTACGCACCAGCACGGTTCAGGGGCTCTCCAACAACGCCTCCTTCTGCATCGAGACCCGGCAGCTGGATGACGCATCCATGTCCAGCCCAGACGCTCAACCGGCCATACGCAGCGCGGGGATCGCCCCCTTCGGTTGGTAAGCAGAATTACCTAGAAAGAGTATTACGGCATGTAATCGCTGCAACAGCAGCTGAAGAGGGCAAGACCCAGGACTTCTACGATCTCAACCATTGGATGCTGTAGCTCGCGTGGCCATTCCTCTTCTTGAGTACGCACCGATCACTCAGAACTCTCTGAGGTCAGGTGTTGCGAACATCCGTGTCGGCTCCGATGAGGGATCCAGGGCTTACTCCCTAGAGATTGCAAACGATCGCGACAACTTCGACACCGTCGTGGAAGCCGGCTATCGCCAGATCTTCTTCCACGCCTTCGAAACTGATAGGGACGTCAACCTTGAGTCCCAGCTGAAGGACGGCCAGATCACCGTTCGCGATTTCATTCGCGGCCTGGTTCTCTCGGACACCTTCAAGCGCACCTTCTACGGCTTCAACAGCAATTACAAAGTTGTCCGTCACCTTTGCGAGCGGATCCTGGGCCGCAAGGTGAACGGCAAAGGGGAAGAGCTGTCTTGGTCCATCGTGATTGCGACCAAGGGCCTCGAAGGTCTTGTCGATGTGTTGCTCGACAGCGTTGAGTACCTCGACGCCTTCGGCTACGACACAGTTCCCTACCAACGCAACCGCGTGCTTCCCGGCCGCGAGCTGGGTGATACACCGTTCAACATCACCACTCCCCGCTACGACGAGTACTACCGGAACATCCTGGGCTTCCCACAACTCGTTTTCACTGGTGGCCCTGCCAAGAGATTGCCAGAGCGCGCGAAGATCAAAAAGGGTGGCTCTCCACAGGACTACATGCCATGGGTGAGCGAAATCGGCAATTCCCGCCGGATCGGCCCGAGCACCACTGCCGATATGGACTTTCTCAACAAGGTGCCCTACCGCACCATCGAACGCTGATCCCGGCGCCAATCATGTTCACAAAAGCGGAGCTTCGGCTCCGCTTTTTTTGTGTCTGTGACTGTGATCCCCGGGATCGAAGCTCAGCATGTGGTCAGCATCTTCTGACCCTTGGCCCCTTAACGCTTCGAAAAGGAATTTTTCGGATCACAATGATCCCAAACGAAACCTGGAGTTATTGGACGTGTCGCAAACCCTGTCATCACTGGCACGTCTCACCCTTCGTCAACTGCGTCAGATTGCTAGTGACCTGGGTGTGCCCCTCTACAGCCGTAAGAGCAAAGAGACATTGGTCGACGAGGTTGCTCAGCGTCAGCAGAAGCGCGGAGGAGACCTGAAGGCCATCGAGGAGGAGCTCAATGCTCCTGCCATGCGCACCAGCGATACTCGCGTGGTGTTCCTTCCCCGTGATCCCCAGTGGGCCTATGTGTTCTGGGAGATCTCGGAGGCCGATCGCAAGTTGGCCCAAAAAGATGGAGCCAGTCGACTCTGCCTACGCCTTGCTGACGTCACTGGCATGCAGGACGGCAACGCCCATCCCCACACCCTGCAGGAAGTGCCCGTAGACAGCCACAGCACCGAGTGGTACTTACCAGTGCCTCTGTGCGACCGTGATTACAGAGTGGAGCTGGGATACCGCATTGGTTCAACTTGGATGTCACTCGCCTTCTCATCCGTGGCCCGGGTGCCCGCTCTTCACCCCAGCGAACAGATTCTCGATCAGTTCGTTCCCTTCAGCCTTGATTCGGCTCCGGCTGAACCAGCAGCAGAGCCCCCCGTTGCACCGATTGAATCAAGCAACAGTGTTCTGCATGAGCGGCTCTACCAAACCGCCACTGTTCAGTTCCATCGGCGTCGGGTCGGCTCCGAAGAATTCCAGGAAGGTTTTGATTCCTCTGGAGACAGCACAAACTTGAACGACTCGGGTGCTGGTCTCTGGGCCAGCGGCCGCAACGAGTCTGGTATCGGAGGTGTGGCACCCCGTCAACGTTCCTTCTGGCTGGTTGCCGACGCCGAACTGATCGTCTACGGCGCCACCGACCCTTCCGCCCGCCTCACCATCGGCGGCGAGGAAGTGCCGCTCTCAACCGACGGCACCTTCCGGATTCAAGTGCCCTTCCGGGACGGCCAGCAGATGTATGCCATTGAGGCCACCGCCTCTGATGGAGAACAGAAGCGCAACATCACTCTGAACTTCAACCGCGAGACCCCCGAAGACAACAGCAACCCTGCAAGCGAACCAAGCTCCGAGTGGTTCTGAACCCTTCTGATCCCAAAGCTCCAGCTGCTCTGCGTTGGTTAGTGGCCATCACCCCACTTGCGGGGGCGATTATCTTTCCATTAGTGGTGCCTTTGGTGATGGCACGGGTGGGCATCGGTGCTGGTGTCGTTTTAGTCCTCGTGTTGAGTGGACTCTGGTTTGTTGCGATGCTGAAGACATCAGAGATGCCCCACTGAAGACCGGGGAATTCTGATCAATGCACAGCACTTGTTCGGGATGCTAAAGAGCAAGCTGGGATGGTGAATCGCAGCGGCTCTTGTCTGCAGTGGCTTCAGTCAGGCTGGATCGGTCGTGGGAGAGAGTTCAGCAGACCTGACGATGCTCGAGCAGATCAATGTGGTCTTCATCCACAACGGCACATCGCGCTACCGCTCACGCCTCATACTCACAGGGCACTGGCGCAATGGTGACGACCTTGAGGAATGGCTGATTGCAGCCATTGATGCCGCCAACGAGGAAGTACTGGTGGCAGTTCAAGAGCTCAGCTTGCCGGGTGTTGCCCAAGCGCTGATCGCGGCAAAACAACTAGGCGTTCACGTTGCTGTGCTGCTGTAGAACAGCTACAGCCAATCCTGGAGCGAACAACGACCCAGCCTGTTAACCAGCGATACCCACGTCGCTGGCATCAGTTGAACCGCTTGGCAGACAACAATGGGGATGGCACCAGGAGTCCGGACGAAGCCTTCCGCGGTGATGCCCTAGCGCTACTCAAAGCGGCGCAAATTCCACTGATTGACGACACCGAAGACGGCAGCAGCTGTAGCGGCTTGATGCACCACAAATTTCTGGTGATCGACCAAACAACAGTGATTACAGGCAGCGCGAATCTCACCAGTTCCTGCCTTCACGGTGATGCGGGCCGAACATCCAGCCGCGGCAATGTGAATCACCTGCTGCTGTTCAATAGCTCTGAACTGGCATTGGTGTCCCGAAACGAATTCACCGAGATGTGGGGGGATGGCCCCGATGGCGAGCAGGACAGTCGCTTTAACCTGCAGGAAGCAAGCGGAAGCGTACAAACCGTGCAGGTGGGCAAGATCTAAGATCCACGTGGATGTGCTGTTCTCCCCCCACCCCAAAGGGGACCGAAAGCACGGGCTCAACCTGTTGGCAAAGCAATTAAGAGCCGCAAAAGAGGGCATTGATATGGCCCTATTTGAGTTCTCTGCACAGCAATTAACCAACGTGCTGCGAGAACAAATCAAGCGAGGGGTTGAGATCAGGCTGGTTGCAGATCCTGGTTTTGCGAGCCGCCCCTTCTCGGAAGTGCTCGATCTACTGGGAGTCGCTCTTCCAAATCACACTTGCAAGTGGAAGCTGGCAACCAACCCCTTAATCAGGCTCTAAAAGGGGTCGGTACGCCACGCCTCGCCCGCGGCGACAAACTGCATCACAAGTTCGCCGTAATCGACAACAAAACGGTGATCACGGGATCGTTCTACTGGTCGCCATCTGCCGCACACACCAACGATGAAAACCTGCTGGTGATTCACTTACTCCAACTCGCCAAACACTTCACCCGTGAAATGGATCGCCTCTAGGACAGCGTTGAGCTGGGGATCACGCCGCACATCCAACGCAAACTTGATTGTCAAAAAACCTATGCAGGGACGGCGTGAAGAGGAGCTGAGCAAGCCAAGAACTAATATATGAGCATTAAACCAAGAAAAATGCCAGACATAGTTGTTCACATTGGAGCGCCCAGAACAGGCACTACAGTATTGCAAAAATATATATTCCCAAAATTGAAGGAACACCAATTAATACAAAAAACTGCTTACAATTCAACTGGCAATACAACGAGCAGGGGCGAAATAATCGGCAATCCCGAAGAAGTGTCGCGCTACATCGAAAGCCTAGGCGAAGATCTCTTTAAAAAGGATACGCATCAGATTCTAGACAACGCGATAATGCCTATACTATCACTTAATGCGACTCTTAAATCAAATAAAGAAAAGGATAATTTTCTGAAAAAATTGACTGGATCTCTATTCTCAAAACTAGAAGCATACAAAAAAAATCCTCGAATGCCATTATTCATAAGCACAGAAAGACTGTGCGACACTTCTGCATCCCTGAGGTGCTATTCAAAACACTCGGAAGGCCATGAAAAGAAATTCATGATATACGCATTGATTGAGCTTATAGAAAAGAGCAATAGTGGATACACCAATATCACACTTTGCCTAAGGGAGCCAATAGGCTATCTTCGTTCAAAATACCTAAGAACATATTTCATAAGAGAAAATTTCAATGAAAGACCTCTTAGTCCGAACGAATATATCCAAAAGCAAGCAACTCTTGAATCAAGGTCCCCCGGCTCATCTGCGCTAGCGCCCTCAATGCATACAGAATTCATCCAACAACTCCAACGATATGCATTTGTAAAAGCATTTGGCTTTCAGGAACTCCTTAAATCAGATGACATCTTCTCCCTTATGGGGCTTCAAAGAGAAGACAAATTTGCTTTCCGCAGCTTCCCCAGAGAAAATAAATTGCCTTTTGTCACCCAAGAGGAGGAACAGATAATCGAATCAATAATCACTCAATCACTCAAGCAATATGGCTTCTACGGTCGAATCATGAAGGCACAGATGTTTGAGTGAGATCAATCAAAATGAAAACAAAAATGGTCGGTAAAATCCTATTGTTAGGCGACAGTCATGCTCATGTTTTCAATCTAGTTGACAAAGCTGCTCACGATTTATTTATATCGCACTGCATAGTCACAGGCTCATCCGCGCAAGGCGTAGTTAATCCTAATTCCAAAACCAATGCTTTACCAATTTTTAGAGATATATTATCAAAAAATGCCGAATCACATACTCATTGCATGACAATGCTTGGCGAGGTCGACTGTGGCCATGTGATTTGGTATTGAAAGAAGAAATACAATGACAGTATCAAGAGTCAACTCAAGAGATCGCTCAACAACTACTTCCAATTCCTAAAACAGGAAGTAGAAAAGTATTTCCCCTCTGAGAGCATATTGATATGCTGCGTCGTGCCTCCGACTATTCAGGACAACACAGACAAGAGGTTCCTAAAAGGTGCGCGCACAGAGGTCACCACAACCCAGCTAGAACGAGCACAACTCACTGAGACATACAATCACTATTTGAACAAGATACGCAGAAAAAGAGGTTACAAATTTGTTAATCCATACAGCCACCTGATTGATCGGGAAACTCGACTTCCAAAAAGCAGCGTTTTAAATGAAGATCCATATGATCATCACCTAGATTCATCCAAAACTTATAAATACTGGCTTTCGTCACTAAAAAGCAATCTATAATTTATATTCAAAGCTTAATGACTCGAAGAGAGATCATCACTTAAAACCATGCCTCATCTCCTCTGCCAGTGACTTGAGGGCTTCGAGCAAATCCTGATTTCGTCCCTCCCATCCCCCAGTGGGCGGTATCGGTTCAGGGACAGGTCCAAATTCCCTTCTGGTATCAAGCCAGATCTCGGCGCAGATGGCTTGTCCTCTGGCGTGGGCGACTGGATCGTCAAAGCGTCCAAGGAAATTGATGAAATGGTCACAAGCATCGAGCCTCAACCTGACTTGGAGGGCACCGTTGTTGTCACCCACCCTGGGTGGTTTCTTCAACATCCCTCTCCCTTGCATGGGAGTCGGGCTTAGGGCTGACACCGCTCAAAAGCCAAGCCAGATCCATTGATCCAGTAGCCGCCCTATGGGGTCTCATAACAAGATCCAGCGCCCCTCTGGCTTGGGTTCTGGCTTGTGGACCCATGAGAGACATGAGCATCCCTGAGCGAATCCTTCAAAACCACTACAACAACGAGGCATCGGCACTCCCCGCCTTGCCCGTGGCGACAAGCTCCATCACAAGTTCGCCGCGATCGACAACAAAACGGTGATCACGGGATCCTTCAACTGGTCGCACACTGCTGCTCACACCAACGACGAAACCCTGCTGGTGATCAACTCACCTCAACTGACCAAACACTTCACCAGTGAACTAAATCTCCTCTGGGACACCGCAGAGCTGGGGATCACGCCGCACACCCAATTCACACTCGACCGTAAAAAGATCCGATGCGGGGACGGCGTGAAGAGGAGATGAAGATCGCTGGCTTGCCCCTAAACTCAAACAACAGCAGAACAATGAAGTGAATAGATTTGGCGGACCAGCAAATGTACGAAGAAAATCCTTACCCTCGGTGCCAACATGCAGACCAAACCCATCACCATTTTGCAAAACCAACGCATGAGTTCATAACCCTTGAAATATCAATTTCAAATCTCCCATTTACGAATGCACTTTCGTCACCTAAATCCAGCCCTAAGATTCTGATCGCCGGATGCGGAACGGGAAACTAAATTATCAACGCCAGCCGGTAAGAAAAATGCGCAAATTACTGCCATATACATCAGTAAGAATAATAGCCTGGCCTACGCAGTAAGTAAACCGCAGGAGTACAAAATGAATAATGTTCGGCTCCAGCAAATCGACATTCTGGACGCCAATCAGTTTCATGATGTTTATGGCGTTATTGAGTGCAGCGGCGTTCTGCATTACATGCAAGACCCCGCCAAAGGGCTGACAGCACTCAACAGCAAACTCAAGATTTTCGGCTATATCAAGATTGGCCTGTACAGCAAACTTGCCAGACAGAAGGTCTCAGTAGCACGAGACCCGGCCCAAAAGCTAGACATTCAAAGCATACCAGTAGCCATCAAGCATTTCGAAGGCAAATATTTGACGATGATTATCATAAACTCAAAGATATCCCAGCCCTCGTGAATGAATTCTATTCATTCTCAGAGTGTCGCGACCTTTGTTTTCATGTACAAGAGCACCAATTCACCACCGAGTCACCGCACAAACTTTTAGACGCTGAAAATCCTGTGTTTTGCGGATTCATGTTGCCGGGAGTGATCAAGAAGCATTACCAGCAGCACTATCCAAAAGACAGAAATTGAACCTCATTAAACAATTGGGAAGAATTCGAAGAGAGCAATCAATCAACTTTTCAAAGCACGTATCTATTCTGGGCCTACAAGCCTCTCTAGACCTCTGCCTGCAACTACAAGTGCATCAAAACAAGAAATCTTCAAGCAAACCATTAACTATAGAAGGGTTGATCTCCTCCATCAATGAGGGTCTAAGAAAAATCAGCTTTTTCTCAAACGAAAGTGGATCCACCGAAGGATCACAAGATCCAGACATCACCCAATGCTCTCTTAATCTATTTTCAGCAAAAGCTTGCCATCAACTGCATAAAAGCACGCCAGAATGGTCCCATGACTTCCAAGATCACACGCGTCCTGCTGCTGCTCTGCATTGCCAGCCCCGTGATTGCAGCTGAACCAAACGAGCCTTGGCCCAGCAAGGACCAACTGCAAGGCATTGAGCATGCCGCCTACGCGTGTTCCCGCGACAACTCAACGGAAGCCTGCGCGCGGGTACGAAAGCTCGCCGATCCTTTGATGGATCACTTCAGGTTGCCCGGGCTCTGCAAAGACGTGCTGTGGTCCTTAATGAATGAAGCCAAGGTCGCGAGCACCAACGACTTCCGGCGTAAGGACGCCATCACCAACACAGCTCGGCGCATCCCAAAGGTCTGCGCTGAGCCGGTGGTTAAAAAGGAGAAGCCCAAATCCCGTCAGGCCTTAGTCTCTTTTTGAGTCTCAATCAAAGTCGAAGCTGAACAGCTAATTTTGCTATGCACCAGCTTGTCCACTCCTCCGCGAACTGCATTCAAGAGAACAACACTCAGGTCGGGCTGCTTTTAGATCTAATCCACAAACATCCGCAGGTCAGCAGCCATGTGCCAGTGGCTGGAGATACTGAAATCAACTCTGTCGCGAAAGTCCCCGAGACGACTTTGCAGTTCAGCGTCGAGTAGCTTGAAACAGCGATGGATGACATCCAACTATAAACAGATGTAATTAGTGAGACGTCGCCTGATCGCCTTTCAGATCGAGCAAGATTTGGAGGTGGCAAGCATCTCGTCCATGCTGAGTTCGCTTTCCTGACCAGCAATTTCGGAGGCCAACTCACACGCCGTTGAGGATTGGCTAGAGACGTCGCAACTGTTGAACAACCGCACGATGGCATTGGGGAGGTTGCTGCGCAGGCATTCTTCCGAGCCCGATTGTTTAATCACAGCATTGGCAGCGGTGACAGCCCCCTGAGAAGCCTCAGGCAAGGGAAGGGCCCGTTTCCAGCTCTGAGATGCACCAACAGACGAGGTTGTGCATGCGGTGCCGACTATCAACAACAGCAGCAGACGATGCATGGTCATCGGAATTGATGCGAATCGGAGGGTAGCGATGTCAACTGGTCGCGCCCGACGCATTGCGAATGGATTTCCATGTTTAGGTTGCCCTCATAGCTCCCATCCGTCGTGATGACCACCTCGGCCCCTGCTGAACCGACCCAACGCCAAGTGCGCTTGGATACTCCCTTCACCGACCAGAAGCCAGGGACCTCCGGCCTTCGCAAGAGCAGCAGCCAGTTCGAGGTGCCCCACTACCTCGAGAGCTTTATCGAAGCGTCGTATCGCACTTTGCAAGGAGTACGTGGCGGGACCTTGGTGGTAGGGGGCGACGGGCGTTACGGCAACCGCCGTGCCATCGACGTGATTCTGCGGATGGGCGCCGCCCACGGCCTCAGCAAGGTGATCGTCACCACCGGCGGAATCCTCTCCACTCCTGCCGCCTCCAATCTGATCCGGCAGCGTCATGCCATCGGTGGAATCATCCTTTCCGCCAGCCACAACCCCGGTGGTGAGAACGGTGACTTCGGCGTCAAGGTCAACGGCGCCAACGGTGGCCCAACCCCCGCCTCCTTCACCGATGCGGTATTCGAGTGCACCAAGACCCTGGAGCAGTACTCGATTGTTGAGGCGGCAGCGATTCCACTGGATGCCCCCGGTCTGCACAGCATCGGCGCGATGCAGGTGGAGGTGATCGACGGCGTTGATGATTTCGTTGCCCTGATGCAGGAGCTGTTCAACTTCGATCAGATCCGCGATCTGATTCGCAGCGACTTCCCCCTGGCCTTTGACGCCATGCATGCCGTCACCGGGCCCTACGCCACCCGCTTGTTCGAGGAGCTGCTGGGTGCTCCGGCGGGAAGCGTGCGCAACGGCACACCCCTGGAAGACTTCGGCAACGGTCACCCCGACCCCAACCTCACATACGCCCACGACCTGGCTGAACTGCTGCTCGAGGGAGATGAGTACCGTTTCGGCGCCGCCTGCGACGGCGATGGCGATCGCAACATGATCCTGGGCCAGCGCTGCTTTGTGAATCCCAGCGACAGCCTCGCCGTGCTCACCGCTAACGCCACGGTCGCTCCGGCCTACGCCGATGGCATGGCCGGGGTGGCCCGTTCGATGCCAACCAGCGCTGCGGTGGATGTGGTGGCCAAGGAGCTGGGGATTGACTGCTTCGAAACCCCCACAGGCTGGAAATTCTTCGGCAACCTGCTGGACGCCGGGAAGATCACCCTCTGCGGTGAGGAGAGCTTCGGCACCGGCAGCAACCACGTGCGCGAGAAAGACGGCCTCTGGGCCGTTCTGTTCTGGCTGCAGATCCTGGCCATACGCCGCTGCAGCGTCTCCGAGATCATGGCCGAGCACTGGAAGCGCTTCGGACGCCACTACTACTCGCGTCACGACTACGAGGCCGTCGCCAGCGACTCCGCCCACGGTCTCTACGACCGCCTGGAGGTCATGTTGCCGAGCCTGGTGGGCCAAGCCTTTGCCGGACGCACCATCAGCGCAGCCGACAACTTCAGCTACACCGACCCGGTCGATGGTTCGGTGACCAAAGGCCAGGGTCTGCGGATCCTTTTGGACGACGGCAGCCGTGTTGTGGTTCGCCTCTCCGGAACAGGCACAAAGGGAGCGACGATTCGCGTCTACCTGGAGAGCTACGTGCCCAGCAGCGGGGACCTCAACCAGGATCCCCAGGTCGCCCTGGCCGAGATGATCAGTGCTATCAACGACCTGGCGGAGATCAAGCAAC
>QCSL01000057.1 GCA_003209165.1 Synechococcus sp. AG-670-B23
CGATCTCGTTCCACATAGATCTCCGCCATCAGCTCAGACTTTGACTTCGAGCGGAGGTTGTTCAAAGGCTTCTCGATCTTGGCCAAGACCTCGTCCACCAGTGCAGTAGGATCATCCCCAAAACTGTCGTAGCTGGACAAGGCTTTATCGAGTTTGTTGATCAGGCGAGTTGCGGCGGACATTGGTGCAGCGCGAATCGCATGATTTTGGACGTCTGAAGCTCTGTTTAACTACGTCGTCAGCTCCTGCACACCGTTTGTCAATCGATTGTCTGAAAGTGATTTTGGCTTTGGGTGGCGGTGCACGCCATCCGTCAGATAACGCTGAACTGATTCCGCCGTTGTGAAGAGGAGTCAGGCCGTTGCTTGCTGCGTCGGCGCTGGATACAAAGGTGACACTCAGCGCCCAATGGTCATGCAGGGAACCATCACCCTGGCCAGGGGTTCGGTGCCGTTCGAATGAGGCATTGGCAGCGGCCAAGTGAGCTGCAGAAATGTTGTGGCAACTGAAAACGCTTACTGACTAACCCCATCATTGGTCTAATAAAAATAGATTTTAGCCTCGGATCTTTTTGAAACACAGAGCTTTCGTGCACTACATCCGCCTTCCCTGTAAATACTTCAACCAAAAAGCTTTAGTTGATCTGGTGATTGTCTAACTTATGCACACGATTAGGGATTACACTGATGTTCACACCAATATCTTTCAATCCAAAATATTTGGCCCATTTCAGCGTCTGTCGACGAAATCATCCTCAACCAATTGGTCTAAAAATTTTTCAGGTGCATTCAAGATGAGATCAAGTTTTGCCTTGTTATTGTAAGCACTGACCTTAACCTAGGTGCTTGATAAATTCGTGATGCCTGGATCAGGGCAAAATACTGAAGGCGTCTTCTCGTGTGTCTGTGCGTCAAGTGCTGATGATGCAACAATTAGACCAAGAGCGAATGTAGCAAAGCCCTTGTATTGCAAGACTTCATTGATTTGTTTAAAACTAATGGATTTGCTTGAGTCTCGATTGAAATATATAATTTTTTTATTCCATCGAATGCTGGTATTTGCGCATCTTCTCTATGGGCACTTATTGCGATACAAGACCTGCAAGGTGAAAGCAGGGGGGTACATGTTGCTATCCATCTCCCGACAAATTTTGTGACAGATCAGCCTTCTTGTATCAAAAGATCCAAAATCAGCTGTTTAGCAGCAAGCTATACCTTCTCTATGTAAATACCTGAAGTTAGAAAATAGAAATAGCGATTAATTTCCTGGACCACTCTTCTGCAGCTATGGCATTTGATCCCGCAGGGAAAGCTCGCATCGTCACCTCAGAAGAGCTATCGGCCTGGTTCAACGAGCGACTGGATCAACTCACAGAGGATGAGCGCTGGCGGGACGCCAAAGCACTAGTGAGGGAGTTCTTTCTCCAGAGACCTTCATGCCTCTGATGCTGGGGGCCGCAGGCCGACCCAAGGCCCCCCTCGCCTCCATCGTTCAGGTTGACCAGCCCAACCGCAGAAGCTCTTTCCAGCGTTGCTCTGCAGCATCGCGGTGCAGGTAATCCCGTCGCTTGAGCAAGGCAAGCTGTCCGTTCGATATCTCCCAGCCGAGGTCCACGAACATCCTCGGATAGCGGATCCATGCTTTCTAGTCACGGAGAAACGGGCAGATCCAGGACCCGTCCTGTTCGGTGAGCCCGCCCTACCCAATAGCAACCTATGCAGATACTTATGTGCTCACGGCAGGGCTTTGCTGATGGCTATCGCGATGTAGGCGGTGGCCTCCGCCATTTGGCTGTTGTCGTCGTCCATCTGCTCCGCCCTGTCGGGTTTGAACGTCAGGCTTCAAAGGGACACGTCGCACGGTTGATGTCTTGGCCTACGAAAATGTTCGTAGTTACCTGTCCTCATTGCACTCACTAAAAGAGAGATCCTCGGGGCATCCGCAGGCTGGGTAGCCGTCACCTTGAACGTGGTTTCGGGGTTAGGTGCCGGGTACTTGCACCAACGCCGATGGAAGGCTTATTGGATTACATCTTTTCTGGCAACAACCTGGTTCGTACTTGGTGCAGTGCTTGGGCAAGAATCAGAGGCTACAGAGGAAATCCAAAATCAGTTGATTAACTCACTCGGGCTAATCGCTCTCGCGGCTGCAACAGCGGTTGAAGCCGGCCTTGCAGTGAAGAAATCCCGCGAACAGATTTGAGACGCGTGGGGACAACAAAACTCTAAGCGGAACTTCAGAACAAATAAGCGGAGTGACTTTTAACTGGGAGGGCAATTAGGGATACACCCCAGGCGTGAAGGCCGCCCGATTTTTTTCATGCCTGTCACATGAGTGATTATGGCAGACACGTCTGAGCCATGAACCGCGACACCCGGGTTGACCTATTCCTGATGGGGTAACTGGTTGCAGCAATAAGGGCTAATGACCCGGTTTTTTGTGCTTAAAGGACAATGGGGGGCAGCAAATATGTTGCTGCGCAAGTATTGATGTAATGGATCCCTGTCACACCATGCCGCCCATGTCATCAAGCGCAACGTTGAAAAGCTTTCTCAATTCGATCCTTGAGAACCCCGAGCTTCAGCAGGCGATGCAGGAGGAGATCACTACTGAACAGCTGGTGGAAATTGCCGCCAAGCATGGCCATCATCTCAGTGTGGACGAAGTGAATGCGAATCCCCTGTGGCAAGCAGGGGGATTCAAATACCTACTCTGATCTCCCCACTCACTGAACAGGCAAGACGCCGTGGCGCGATTCTTCCTCAAAAATAGCAACAACGTTGGTGCTGAGGTTTACCCTTGAGGGCTAGAGGGCTTCAGCCATACATATCTGAAGGAACAGCAGGTTCACGCATTGGTAACTGTTAGAGCACAGAAGGAGTTCTTCAAGCAGGTGCCCCCGAGGCTTCTCCCCTTTTATGTGCACATGGAGTAAGCCCTTGCCACAATCATTGGTCCGAGCTGAGTTGGCTCCTGAGCTTGGTAATAGGGCTTCGTGACGACCGGCAATATCGACGGCATTATTCGTGGAATCGAACCTGTCCGATGCTTCGCCGACTTTCCATCGGACTGCTGGCTATTGCAATCATCATCGCTCCGTTATCTGCAAAAACAGAGTATGGGACTGCAGAAGACCTCGGTGATGTGATGAGCATCAGCCTCAAGGATGTGGTGAAGACAACTCTTGCTGACCAATGCCCACTGCATGTTGCCAATGCCGGCTCTGGAGTTTTTGATTGGCTTGCATATGCCAACAATAATGATCTAACAATTGGCGACAGCCTGTCGTACGACGAAGCACTTGACACTCGCTATTCAGAAGATGTCACCAAGTGCTTTACGAGCTGTAGCGGTTTTAGTAAATGAGATTCTAGAAAGCGATGTTCCCATAAATTCATATTCATCAATCCCAAGTGATCATGATGAGCTAGTGCACAATCTGTATTCATGTCTCATTGGCATTGTACAACCACTGGCTTTGCCACCGTTACCGCTTCTTTCCCTGAAGGATTGATTTCAATAGGTGCGCAGCTGTAGGTGAGAACGAGTAATGCCTAATATTTGGATATGGTTGGATTTGTTGCTTCTTCCATTATGTCAATAATTCATTCTTAAATTCCTCACGCTATTTTGCATTTGATTCTACACGCAAGCCGGGGGTGGGATTGATCAATGCAAGAATCTCTTCAAGTATTTCCGTCTGAGTCACGATCCATGACCCACGACATGAACTTTGCTCTGTTCCTACTGGGAAAACTGATTGCAGTACAAAAAGCCAATGAACCAGAACTCTTCAAGCGTTGGCTAACAGGTGTAGCGAAAGATCTTGGTGCGCGTATGGTGGATCTGCGGTTGGACTACCTGACTTGTTCCTAATTGTTGAATAGGAAGACGTGCTGCAAGGTTGCACCTGAGCGGAATCCGTTACTGAAACGTCATCTTCTGTTCTCAACTTGTCAGGGATGTCGGTGAAATTCGTCTGCAAAACGCCTTTAGAAAAGGTGGTGTTGGACACGATTTGCACACAAGTGCTTGCATGGCATGAAAAACCGCCCCTGGTGGGACGGCTCAAATACCAGTTGCGGACTGGTTTCTTAGCGCATCGGGGAGACAGGATTCGAACCTGCGGCATCTTGCTCCCAAAGCAAGCGCGCTACCAAACTGCGCCACTCCCCGATTGCTTAAATCATAGTGCTCAACGGGCATTCAGCGCTAGCAATGGTTTTGGGCTCTGGACATGCGAGGGCAATTAGGGCCAAATAGGGTCACGTTGTCACTCGTTTGTCACTCGCTCTTGTCACTCGCCTAGATGCCGCAGCGCGCTCACGCTGCTGATTGGGAAGTCGGTTTACGGAACCAGCTACGCAACACCGTTGGCTCCGCCTATCGGATTGGAGAGCAGCGCGGCAAAGCAAAGCTGGATGTCCGGTTCAGTGATGGCACTCGTAAAACCAAGTCACTTGATATCCGGTGGCTTCAAGCGAGTGCTGGTGGCATCCAGAAGGCTGTTGAAGCGATTGCTCAGGGTGTTTCTGTTGGTCTGACTGTTGAAGAGGCTTTAGAGGCACACCAGGGCACACAGAAGCCAGCGCCGCTGCCAACTAAGAAGGTTGACCCCAACCAACTGGTGTCACTTTTTGACCAGTGGCTGGAGTCGCTTTCCAAGCTTGGGATAGTCCGTTCAGACACCCAGTTCAAGTACACAAGGAATCGGCTCATTCAGGCGACTGCTGCGTCTTCTGCTGATCAGTTGCTGGAAACTGTCGGTGACATGTTTCCGAAGCCAGGACGCAGCAAAGAAATCAGGCTTCAGCACCTGGCTCGTTTCTTACGTTGGGCAGTCGAAAAGAAGCATCTCGATGCCAAGCGTTGGACGCCACCGGTGACGGTGAAGGACGTAGTTGGGATCAAAGACAAGAAGCCAAAGGTTGGTGTGCCACTGCAAGACCAGGAGATCCTTGATCTCATCGAGTCGTTGCCAACGGACAAAGCTGGTGAACGCTGGAAGACGGTTCTCCGTTTTCTCGCCGTTTACGGACTGCGCCCGGTTGAAATCATGCACCTGTCGATCCATGCGGATGACGGTCGCTTGTGGTGTGACTACATCAAGCGCTCAGGCAAGGGCGAAACAGATCCACGGGTCTTGAAACCACTTCATGAGGAGTGGGCACAAATGTGGGGTCTGCTTGAGCAAGTAACCAAAGGTTTGGACTTACCTCCTTTTGGTGGTGGTGTTGCCAATGCTGGTCGTCGTTATTTGAGGCGGCAGCGGGGCTGGAAACCGTTGGAAGCCAAAGGCGCGACGATGTACTCGTTCAGGCATGGGTATGCCCTTAGAGCTCACCAGCAATACGGTTTAATTGCACGAATTGTTGCCCGTGGGATGGGTCACAGCGTTGAAAATCACAACAAAAATTACGGCGACTGGGCAGATATTGACGAGATTGGTAAGGCTTATGAAGCAGGAAAACGCTATAGAAAGAGATTAAAAGGTTGACGATTGTCGCAACCTATTAATGATTATTTTGTTACATCAATCCCTTCGGCGTTGGCGATATATCACAGAGCTTGTATCCACCCACTTGCTCTATTTTTACCAGCGTAAGCAGGGCGAGGCTGTTGATTCATGCCGTGGGGGCATGGCGTACGAGAACGGATTCTCGCGATGAGTAGTTGGAACCTGGGTTACTCTTCCGTGACGTACTGGGGGCATCAGAAAAGATTTATGACCCGTACTTGTCATGGCCTACGAATGGCTCCGTACTAACGAAGCGACCATTGCATTGCAGATAAGCCGCAAAAAGATGACTCGTCGGATTAAAGACGGATATTTCATTTTGGGCGATCACTTTGTTCAGATTGGTTTGCATAAAACTGCGACCCGTATCTGGAATATCGAATGCTGTCGTGAACTCAGGCGCGTTGGTATGGGCCTACTCCTGTCTTTTGACAAGAAAAAAGCCCTGCCCGCAAGCAGAGTTACGAAACAAAGATTCCGGATTCATCATGCCTTATTCAAAAGCACCGGTAGTACAGCTGGTGACACTTCTGCTATCTCTGAAGTTATCGTGGTTCCTCCTACTGTTGAATTAGAATCACAAACTTTTGAACTCGACGACATCGAAGAGGAAGAAGCTCTTTGTCATCTTGAAGCGCTTGGTTTTGGTTAGGATGACCCCTTCATCCTGGCTTGTTACGGCGAGACCTCTCGTTATGTACCGGCTCGCAATCTGAAGAAGGATCTGCCTTACGACTGGGACCAGGTCGTTGCCAAGTTCAACGGTGATCGTCGCTTCTACTTAGTCCGCCACCACCTTCAAGATCCGAAGACTCAACACCTCGGTTTCCTCTCCGCCATTAGTGGCACGAGTAAACGCCGCGACACGATCACCGGTGTTGTGTGCATGTCGTATGAGATCGCGGAGGGTCTCGACCTTGACTTGAGGGTCAGAAGGTTGCTTGGAAGAAAGCGAACCTGCCGACTCTGACCATTGGTGTCTTCACCGGCAATCGGTCCATCCATTGGAGCTGTACCTTCAGAACACCGGTTGGAATTGCTGCTGCTGAGTTCTGTCGCAAACGACTGAGCAAAGCGATTGAGGATGCCAACCCTGGTGTCCAAACCGATCACAACTTGCACAGCGCTGTTCAGGTCCAGCGTCTTGATGGCTCAGTGCATCCGAAAACCGGGCCCAGGGCTGAAAACATCCACTTGTCATCTCAGACGCATGAGCTGGATGACGTGCTGTCGTTCTTGCCTGAACTGGATGAACCAGTTGATGACGTCACTGACAGCGGTGGTGACGTCAGACCGGCAGATTGACCTGAACCTTAGTACCACGAGCAGTTTCCTAACTTCTCGCAGATGCCACCGGTTTCTCTGTATTTGGGTCTGGATCCAAACTCACAAGCTGCTTCTTGGTTTGAACTCTGAGTCCCCTGACCGTTGGCGTAAGTGCTGGGAACTCAGCAAGCACCTTCGTGCTGCGCACCTGCACCTTGAGTCTCTTGGCTGCACCGTCACTGATGCGGACACCGCTGGAGGCTAAGCCCCGCTCTAGCGGCATGAAAGGCGGTGACATCGAAGTAGCTCTTGAGAAGCACTACCGGCCTGAACCTTGCGGTACTCCGATTACTGCGACACGTACCTCATGCGGAAGTTGCGCGCTCACTTTGAACGCCAAGGTTTGTGGCGTACTTCGTATGGCTGGCGCAAGCATTTGGTGCATGCATCCAATCCAGAAGATTGGACCGCAAACATCGATGACTCCCTTGGACTGTCTGTCGAAACAAGACCTGCGAGGTCGTGATTGAGAACGCCATTGGTTTGAAAGGCGAGCTCACTGATCCGCTCCTTGCTAACAGTGGTGGTCGCTTTGTCAGTTACAGCCCAGCCAAGGGCTGTTGGTTGCACGTTCCTCGTGACACGATGAAGCGTGAGGTTGCAGACCTGCTTCTCAAGTGCTTTTCGGTGACCACTAAAGGGGCAAAGCAATTTCGTTTTTCAACTGCAGCACGGGTGAAGTCCACGATCGAGTGGCTTCAAACCATGACTGCAGATGCAGAGATGGATCACACCCCCGCTATTGCCTTCGCTAATGGTACCTACTTGATCGATCAGGGTGAGCTGGTTCCTCATAAGCCTGAGCACCGGCTCACTTATTCGATCCAAGGTGACTTAACTCTGGATTGCGTTGAGTGTCCGGCGCACCTGCATGATTTCATCGTCAGTAGCTTCGGCGATCACTACGTCGAATCGGTGCAGCAGTTGCTGCGCTTTGTGGTTGATCCGACGCTGCCAAACTGAAAGATAGTAAGAGTAATCGGACAATTTGGCAGCGGCAAAGGCGTATTAAAACGACTAATAGAGAAGTTGTATCCGCTTAGCTGCAACAGCTCCATGACCAGCAGCATCAAAGAGATCAACTCACCTGAAAAGATCTGGCAGTACATCTCGGGTAAGCAACTGGTCGCGTTCAATAATGTTCAGGGTCTGCAAATGGGAATCACCCACTCTCTATTCGATGGTTGATGGCGGCCTAATGGCTCAACGCAACCTGTTTACCGATGACACCGAAGGTGTCGTCTTCATCGTCTTCACTGGTCGTGGCGTCATTTGCAGCAGCCAAGCGCCTCAGTTTGAGAACGCTGGTAGCGGTATGACACGCAGGGCTTGGATTCTTGAAATTCAGCGACCTGCTGAAAAGCCTTATGCTTACTTGTATCAGAAGCTTGCTGGTGAACTTGGCTCAATCATCAGTTGGGCGCTTCAGGCCAAATACGCTGATGTGAAGCGTGTGCTGGTTAGCGGCAACAAGACCTTTAGCGACGCTCAACACAACGTTGAGGCCGACATGGATGTGGTTCGCCAATTCGTCGACAACTGATGTGAGCCCTGCGGGGTGGATCACATGCCGAGGTAGGGGTGCTGTACGAAACGTTCAAGCTCTTCTGCTCTGACTTTGGTTACGCCAAGGTCATCAGGCCATCAACAGAAGAACGCGGCTGACTCGGATCAAACAGGCGTTGCCCAACCTGCACACTCAACGTCGTTCGGTGCCTGGCACCAACTCAACCAAGAAGGTGAACCCTCAGTTGTTTGGTTTCCGGATACTTCCAGAGGTTGATTGCGGTCGGTGGGACAAACACAATTACCGCGAAGGCAACTGGGCTGCTCTAATCAGTCATAAGGCTGATGCTCCTACGCCTGAACAAGGTGTTTGAGCACCAGCGCTTAAACAGCTGAGCCTTTGCCGTCGTGGATGACAGCAACCACATCGTTAGTCGCCTGATGGACAACTCTGTAGTTGCAGCCTTTAACCTTCGACAACGTTCTTGCTCGGACAAAAGCTCTAAGCTCTGTCTTGAAGCACAAGTCCTGAATCCAACGATCGGGGCCTTCTTCTCGATGGATGCAATACACGGCAATGTTGGCTCACCTAACTTCGTGATATCACAACCTGGACATGTCCGGCCACACCCAGAAATTATAGGCCATTTCGCTGGAAAGCCCTTCTGGGGCTACCTTTCGACACCTCGGACACTATTGACTCTCCTTTTTACAAGAGAGAAAAAGTGAAAGAGGTAAGCAGCGGTTTAATCACCACCTCACTCCAGGGTTGAACGGACATCGTAATGATGATGTCCGGGTTGTACGGAACGTCCGGGCGTGGTTATTGTAAGGAATTTCAGCAATAATGGAAGAAACCCGCATGATGTCCGTGACACCTTTGACGCAGTTTTTCGCCATTTAGACAGCGGCACTTTTCTCACAGAAAAAACCATGAGTAAGTATCGCGATCTGATGTCTTTACAACGACAGGTAGACCGTCTTCAACGGGTAAATCAGCCACCGAATCTGAGGATGGTATGCATCTTTGACGAGTCGCGTCCTGAAGAGCCGATTGGTGAATATATGCTGTCTTACAGGATTGAACCGCCATTGGACTGGCACAAAAAAGACGCTCCTGATTAGGAGATGTCGGTTGTTTCATTCAATGAGCGCTGATTATTCGCTAAGCGCTCCGCCTCTACGCCGTTGAGGAATAAAGGGTGGGAGCTTTTTAGCAATCTGATCTCCGTCTTTCACCAACCGCTCAAGTTGAGCTTTGGCTTCTGACTCTTCGTATTTTTCGGTTGTTTCTGGCATGGGTATTAAGCCTGTTGCAGCGACCATAACCTGAACAAACCAAAGATTATGTGATCTATGCGGCCATTCAAAGAGCGTTGATCACAGCCCTTCTCTGCTTTGGCGTACAGCCGACATAGCGCGAAAGGAGTTCCAAACTTTGGTGACCGCTGACTTTCATGATGTGGCGCAGTGGTGTTCCGGCATCAGCCAGCTTCGTAAGCGAGCTTCAGCGCATTGAATATTAAGTCGCGCCTTTAATGGCGAGATACTTCAATATACGCCTTAATACGCGGTCATCGCTTTGCCGTTTCATGTGGGTTGCAAAGCCAAGACCGGGAAATAGGAAATGATCTGCCCCGTGCAGGGCTCCTGGTGCAATGTTCACACGTTCATGGATTGGTTTGCCGTTTAGTTTGTAGTCCGACCATTCGATTCGCCACTAATCAATGGCGCAACTCAAACGAGGATGAATGCCTACTTCTCTGGTTTTGCCGGACTTTGTAATTGATCAGGGAAAGACGACCACACCATTAGCGATGTAGCCCCAGCACGGAGCTAAGCACTCGGAAATCCGACAAGCTGTGTACCGAGTGAGTAAGCAAGCGTTCCGATGTTGATATGCTGGCATCGCTGCTGCTAACTGGTCGATCTGTACGTCATCGAGTATCTGGGGTTGTCAAGCTCGATTGACTTTCATAAGCAAACAGATTGTCGAGATTACGAGCCAGTCTAAGAGCTGACTAGGCTCATTGTGCATTAGAGAAGCAGTTGGACCCAGATGGTTGCTTATGGCGTAATGATTAGTATCAGTATTTTACACAAATATGCTAGAAAAATCCCTAATACTGTTATCTCAGATGCATATTATTTGCGCTTAAGTTGATCAGTATTCTTGCTATCAGTACTGGCAATAGGTGGGGGTAGAGTTGCAAGTTTTGCTCATATAATCTTAGCGCAAATAACTTGCTTTCATTTCATGCATAGGTGAGAGCAATCGCAACACTTGTGACGCCCCATGGTTTATTTGGTTCTGTCCTTTGGGAAGAGTTGATAACTCTATGGGTGATGACGATTGGAGCCTAGATGCTGACCAGTGGAGGATTATGAGCCGTTGCAGCTCAGTAGCTCGAATGATCTTTCCGTACAGCACATCTAGCCAAGATGCTTGGTCGTTAATGGCCTTTCGAAAGTGGCAGGTCCAGGGGGTGCCACCCGAAGTTTTGAGAGATCAACGCTGCTCACAAATAAAAGAGCTGCATACTCGCCGCTCACCAAATCTGCGTAACTTCTGATGACCGACACCTTCAAGAGTTTGTAAGCGCATTCCAGAATTTGTTTCCTGTTGTGCAGGTACCGCCGATACCGAAGAAACCGTGTGAATTGGGTCTGAGTGCATAAATGGCTATCAGGCAAAAACAATCCGGCTCTTTGGCAACGGATGTTTGGCGGCCAAGGCGCACCACTTCCAGCTGACATCCAGCAACAGTTGCTGACTGGTCAGGTTTATCCCGAAGACACTTGTCATCTGCGTGCTGCGCACATGGATGCGTATGCAGCAGAGGCAGATCAGCCGCGAAGCGATCATTGATCGTGCTCGTGAGAAAGCGATCTACGAACAGCATGTTTCATCGATCGAATTAATTCAGATCGATGGTTTTGCTTGGTCATATGTCTGCTTCACCCCTTAGTGAGCGTGCAGCAGCTTAAGCACGTGCCGCTTGGGGTATCTCTTAATGACTGAGACCCCAACCAAAGAAGGTCGGGGTTGACCTGCAATCGAATATCGGGAGCTTCCTCCCGATATTCGATTGCAATACAAGCGCGCAGCCATGGCTTCACTTGGAAAGCAGCAGCAGATCGTGCCGGTACAACTGCAACTCGTGCCAGAGGGTTTATGCAACGGCATCCAGACGCGAAAGAGTGTCTGGAAGGCTGTCTGCAAGACCAACTGGATCAGAGCCATTCGATCCTGATTTAGGCAGCACCCGAAGCGGCTCAATGTCTTATCGACATCATTCGCGACAGGCGCTGTAAGCCGTACTCAAAGATCGAAGCGGTCAAAACCCTTCTCGCGATTGCCGAGAAGGGCAAAACCGAATTAGAGGTTGCTGATGCGTTGAAGAGCCTCAAAGACCAACTGAACACTCTTGAGGTCGGTCCTGTTTTTGACGTTTGAGCCAAAAGCCATGACCCTCGAAGAGGCTCAACACCGCAACCACTGCGGCTGGTTCATTCCTCAACTAATCAGCAGCAACGAGAGCAGATCGAAACGATCAAAGCGCAGCTGACTGCTCTTGAGGATGGAACGCCCAGCGTGATCGATGTTTGATCAGAGGTGATGACCCACATCATCC
>QCSL01000058.1 GCA_003209165.1 Synechococcus sp. AG-670-B23
CTGCCGGGAGAGAAGAAATCCTTCATGAAGGCCTTGGCTTGACCGTCATTTTGACCTTTAGGCCATCAGGATGGTGATCCACTGCCTTGAGCTAGATGTTTGATCCATCGTCGAGCGGCATGGATGATCTGCTCAACCAGCTCGACCGTGATCGCAGCTGGTTGCTGCAGCAGATTGATGGTGGCCGTTGGCCCGAGCTCCGGCTGGATCTTGCCGCTTTGGAGCGGGAGCTCGGGCAACTGATCACACGAGCCTCAGAGCTGCAGGATGAAGCCGACCGTTGAACTGCTCCGAAGCTTGAACATCCTCTGATTCAGAAGGGAATGTCGTCTGTGTCGGGGACCAAAGGCGCAGCATTCCAGCTGGCCGGTTCGGGCTCTTTGACCACTTTCGTTGGCGCAGCTGCGGGGGCCTGGCGTCCTGGGGGTGGGGCTAATGGGTTGCCAGCGGGGGGTGCACCCGTGGCAGCAGCGCCGATTGGATGGAGCCGAGCCAGGGTGAATTCAGCCCGTTTCTCCTTCATGCCGTCGCCCCGGGGCATGGTGTTCATCCGCAGGCGCCCTTCAATGAGCAGCCGCTGCCCCGTCTGGACACGGTTTTGCAGGTCCTGGGCCAGGTTGCCCCAGCCAACCACCTTTAACTCGCCTGGCGGATCACCGTCCCGAAGAGGATCAAAGCGCACGGCCATCTCCGCAATGGGAGTCTGGTTGTCCTGGGTGTATCGAACCGTCGGTGCGTCGATCACCTCCACTTCGAGCACGCAATGGTTCATGGCTTGAGCTGGTGTTGGCGCACATCCTGATGCAAGGGCCCGCGAATGACCAGCGTCGTGTCTTCCTGCTGGCTGGAACTGGTGAGGGGCCCCGCTTGGTGCAGGAGCTCTCCCGCCATAACTGGCATGTGAGCGTGAGTGTGGTGACTGCAGGTGCGGCGAAGGCCTACGCGGGATTGCCACTGGAGCAAATCTCGATCGGTGCCCTGCAAGGCATTGGCGGAATCACTGCCGCTCTGCTTCGTGCCGGGCCTTTCCGTTGGGTGGTGGATGCCACGCATCCTTTTGCAGCTCAGGTCAGCCATGACCTCGTCATGGCTTGTGCGGATCTGGGTCAACCGCTACTGCGTTACGAGCGTCGCCTTGAACCGCTTGGGGGTGCCTTTCTGGTGGCAGATGCCAAGGCATTGGCCGCTCAGCCGCTCCAGGGCCAGCGTCTGCTGCTGGCCATTGGAGGTCGCCATCTACCGGCCATGGCTGCTGCTGCGTGCCGCGCCGGAGCCATCCCCTATGGCCGTGCGCTTTCGTCCCCCGATGGATTGCGTGCAGCCCTGAAGGCGGGTTTACCTCCGGATCACCTTGCCGTGGTGCGTCCCCTGCATGGGGAGGTGCCGGGGGCGATCGAGCGGGCCCTCTGTCGTCGGTGGGACATCGGCGTGGTGCTGTGCCGCCAGTCTGGTGGTGTCACGGAACAGCTTTGGCATCAACTCACCAAAGATCTGGAGCTGAGCTTGGTGCTGTTGCGTCGTCCGTCCCCCCCTAATGGCATGGCGTGTGTCGAGGATGTCAGCAGCTTGCTGGATTGGCTTGAGTGTGATTAAAGCGAGTGGTCTGGTGCTGGCCCTCACCACGGAAGAGAACGCCGAGCGTGCCCAAAAGCTGGCTGAGGCCTTGCTGGAGCGGCATCTCGTGGCCTGTATCTCCATTCATCCCGTTCAGTCCTTCTACCGCTGGGAGGGGGCGCTGCAGTGTTCCCATGAGGCCCAATTGCTGATGAAGACCTCCGCTCAGCATCTGGAGGCCCTTCGCTTGACGGTGTCAGAGCTGCACAGCTACAACACACCCGAGTGGTTGTGCTGGCCGGTGACGGCATCACAGGCCTATGGGGCCTGGGCTATCGCTGAGCTCAGTTCAAATGCCTCGCCGCCAGCTGCTTGAGGGAGACTTGGGATCGTGCCCCCAGTTGGGTCACGATTTGGCCGGCGCATAGCGCGCCCAGTTGACCACAGCGCTCTAGCGACTCCCCCTGGGTGAAGCCATGCAGGAACCCTCCGGCATAGAGGTCTCCTGCTCCTGTGGTGTCCACCAGGTCTCCCAGGCTGAAGATGCCGACATCCCAGCGTTGGTCTCCACTCAGCACAACAGATCCCTGGGCGCCACGGGTGATCGCAATCACTGAGCAGCCGCCGCGCACCCTCTTCAGGGCCTGCTCGAAATCATCTGTCTTGTAAAGCGACTGGATCTCGACTTCATTGGCGAACAACACATCGACGTGGCCATTCACCAGCTCCAGGAAACTTTCTCTGTGCCGATCCACACAGAAGCCATCGGAGAGGGAGAGGGCCACCTTTCCGCCGGCTTCACGGCAGGCATCGGCAGCGGCGATGAAGGCCCGTTTCGCGGCTGGGCTGTCCCAGAGGTAGCCCTCTAGGTAAAGCACCTTGGCGTGCTTGACCATGGAGAGGTCGAGATCCTTGGGCTCCAGTTGGGTGGAGGCCCCCAGGAAGGTACACATGGTCCGCTCGGCATCGGGTGTGACGAAAATCAGGCAGCGCGCTGTTGTGGCTCCACTTGTGGCTGCTGGGGTCTCAAAGCGTGCGCCAACGGCCCGGATGTCGTGGCTGAAAATGCTGCCCAGATGGTCATTCCGGACACGGCCGATGAAACCTGCCCGACCGCCGAGTTGGGCGATGCCAACCATGGTGTTGGCGACCGATCCACCGGAGGTCTCGAGGCCAGGGCCACTGGCCTTGTAAAGAGCCTCCGCTTGCTGCTCATCGATTAGCGCCATACCACCTTTCTGGAGGCTGTGTTCAGCGATGAAGCTGTCGTCCATCTGCACCAAAACATCGACGATGGCGTTGCCGATGCCAACAACATCGAGACTGCAGGCGCTGGAGAAACGGGTCTCTGATGACATCGGAGCTTTGAAAGGAGCTCCGAAGTATGAACCTCAGCCGCTCAGGCGCTCAACAATGCCCGCTTGGGGCCATGGATCGGATCTTCGACAACGATGGTTTGATCACGGCTGGCTCCCAGGGAGACAATTGCGATCGGCACTTCCATCAAATCGGCGAGGAAGCGCAGGTAATCCATGGCTGGTTTTGGGAGATCCTCAAGGCTGCGGCATTCTTCGGTGGAGCATTGCCAGCCAGGCAGCGTTTCGAAGATGGGTTTGCACTGGGCGAAATCATCCGCACTGCTGGGGAAGTACTCGATTCGCTCACCGTTCAGTTCATAGGCCACGCAGACCTGGATTTCATCCAGTTCATCCAGGACATCCAGCTTGGTCACGGCCAGACAGTCCAATCCGTTGACCTGCACGGCATAACGACCGATCACGCCGTCAAACCAGCCGCAGCGCCGTTGGCGGCCGGTGGTGGTGCCGAATTCACCACCGCGTTCCGTGAGCTGGTCATTCAGGCTTCCGCTCAGCTCCGTGGGGAAGGGGCCTTCACCCACGCGGGTGGTGTATGCCTTGGCGACGCCGATGACGCGGTCAATCAGGGTCGGGCCGACGCCTGCACCGATGCAGGCACCGCCGGAGACGGGATTGGAGGAGGTGACGTAGGGGTAGGTGCCGTGGTCCAGGTCCAACAGCGTGCCCTGGGCCCCTTCAAAAAGAATGTTCTTGCGATCTCTCGCTGCCTGATGAATCGTCTGCGTGCACTCCACTACGTGGGGTGCGAGGCGCTTGCCGTATCCCAGATATTCCTGAATGACGTCTTCGGCATTGAGAGGAGAAACTCCGTAGATGGTTTGAAGAAGTTCGTTCTTTTCCTGAAGAGGACCCTCAAGGCGATCTCTCAGCCGCGGTTCGTCCAGCAGGTCGATGACGCGGATGCCACTACGTTGCGACTTGTCGGCGTAGGTGGGGCCAATCCCGCGGCCTGTGGTTCCGATCCGGCGCGCTCCCCGCTGCTTCTCCATGGCCTGATCAAGCAGGCGGTGGTACGGCATCGTCACGTGGGCCGTCGATGCCAAGCGAAGGCCTGAAATATCAATGTCGTTGGCGATGAGCATGTCCAGCTCACCAAGCATCACTTTGGGATCCACCACCGTGCCGGATCCGATCAGGCAGATCGTTTCGGGATAGAGGATTCCAGACGGGATCAGGTGAAGTTTGAGAACACGATCGTCAACGACGATCGTGTGGCCTGCGTTCACGCCACCCTGATAACGAACCACTACATCGGCGGAGCGGCTGAGGAGATCGGTGATCTTTCCTTTTCCCTCGTCACCCCACTGCGCTCCGATGACGACAACGTTGGCCAAGAACACGGCGGCCCGAAGCCGCAGATCTGCACAATTCGCGAGTATCTCAGATCTCGGGTGGCCTCGTCAAAGCTCAGGTTCTCCTGGGGGGTCAGCTGCCCCGGACAACTGATTTCTCAGCCTTGTTGAGTTCCTTGGCGATGCGGTCATGCAGTGCCTCCGGCAGGGGGCGATTGGCGTAAGAGGCGTAGTGACCAGCCAGGGAATTGAGTGCGGTCTGCATCGTAGTGAAGGAGCTGAGTCCGTTCACCCGTGGCTGGGGCCGGTAGCGGGACATGTAGTCGTTGATCAGGGAACGAGCTTCGGCTTCAGCTTCAGCGTGGGTCGGATCGTCCTGGGGAAGGTCGATCACGGTCTGCAGCGTGCGGGCAACCGCCACGGTGTCTTCCACATAGTTACCGCTCAGACGGGCTTCGGCATCGCCGCTGCAGGCCGTCAGGAGAAGGCACAACCCAAGGCCTAGGGCTACGGCAGCACGGCTCAGTGGGCGAAGCAGGCGTGTCAGTGCGGAGAGCATGAAACCCTTGTCAATACGCCGACTTTAAGGGTGGAGTGCCTTGATCAGGTAAGAAACGGCTTTGGCGTGGGGAAGCTTCTGCACCTCGCGGCTGCTGCGGCGCACCAGCTCGACGATGCCATCGGTGGCGTCGCGTCCCACCACCATCCGCCAGGGGATGCCGATCAGATCCGCGTCTTTGAACTTGACGCCGGCGCGTTCTTTTCGGTCGTCGATGAGCACATCGACGCCGGCACGCTGAAGATCTTTGTAAAGCGCTTCTCCCAGCTGGGCCTGTGTCTCGTCCTGAATGTTGGCGACGACGACGATGGCTTCGTAGGGGGCAATGGCTGTTGGCCAACAGATTCCACTGTCGTCGTGATGTTGTTCGACGGCAGCCTGCGCCAGCCTGGAAACGCCGATCCCGTAGCAACCCATCCAGAACGGTTCGGTCTTGCCGTTCTCGTTGGTGAAACCGCTCTCCATGGCCTCGGAATATTTCCGGCCTAACTGAAAAATGTGGCCGACTTCGATGCCCCGTTTTTCCGTCAGCCGTGATTCCGCGTTGTGTTGGCACACGTCTCCTGCTCTTGCATTGCGCAGATCCAGGCTTGTTGGCTTCTGCTCGATGGCTGACCAGCTGGTGTTGAAACGGTGCAGATCGGGCGTGTTGGCTCCACAAATAAAGTTGCTGAGTTCGCTGGCTGTCTCGTCCGCCAAGCGCAGGAACCTCGGCTCCCAGGTCTTGGCTCCCTGCAAGACATCATCGGAGAGATCTGGCCCGATGGATCCGAGGCGGATCGGATCGATCTGCTGCTGGGTTTGGTCTTCTAGGGTGATCGGGCGGCAATCGAGAACACCCCTGTTCAAGAGGCGACTTACGGCATTAACGACCTTGGTCGGGTTGAGCTCCTGGTCACCCCGGAGGCTGATCAGCAGTGGTTGGAGGGTGTCATCGTCCAGGGTCGCCAGGAACAGCAGCACCTTCACTACCTGAGTTGGATCCCAGCCTTTGGCGTTGCAAAGGCTCTCGATGCTGCCCAAACCTGGGGTTGGGATCGATTCCTCAGGACCATCGGAAAGAGGTGATGCCGCTGGCGGGATCGAAACAGCCTTCTCTTGGTTAGCGGCATATTGACCGTCGTCGCTGGTCAAGATCAGGTCTTCCCCGGCATCCGCCGTCACCATGAACTCCTGGGAGGCGGCGCCGCCGATCGCCCCGCTGTCGGCATCGACGGGGACAACATCAAGGCCACAACGATCAAAGATCCGGCTATACGCCTGATCCATGGCCAAGTAGGTCTCGCGAAGATCCACTTCGCTGGAATGGAAGGAGTAGGCGTCCTTCATGATGAATTCGCGGCCTCGCATCAGGCCAAAGCGAGGACGGATCTCGTCTCGAAATTTGGTCTGAATCTGATAGAGGTTTACAGGTAGCTGCCTGTACGACCGCAGCAGCTCACCTGCAAGGTTGGTGATCACTTCTTCATGGGTTGGCCCAAGACCCAGCTCTCGGCCTTGGCGGTCTTCGAGGTGAAACATGATCCCTTCGCCAGCGGTGTAGCCCTGCCAGCGCCCACTTTGCTTCCAAAGCTCTGCAGGGTGCAGCTGCGGCAGCAGTGTTTCCTGGGCACCAGCGCGGTTCATCTCTTCACGCACCACGGCAGTGATCTTCTGCAGCACCCTCCACATCAGGGGGAGGTAGGCGTAGATCCCTGATCCAACGCGACGGATGTACCCGGCCCTGAGAAGCATCTGATGCGAGGTGATCTCCGCTTCGGCGGGAACATCCCGAAGCGTCACCAGCAGCAGGCGGGAGACGCGCATCAATCGGAAGAAAATGGAATTTGGAAGTTATCACCGCTTCGGAGGCATGCCGATCGCGGAAGTGTCTGTTTTGCTGGAATTCCTCTGTGCGCCCTGAGTCTCGGCTGCTACCGTCCAGCTCAATCCAGCCTGTCCTAGGCCTGTCTCATGTTTCCTCGGTCTGTTGAATCTGTGGCGTCAAGCGTTCAACAAGCGACTGAACTATCCGTGGATCCAGCCCATCTATCTGCGCAGGCTGAAGCTCTAGTGGGAATCGACGACGTTCAGAAATCCCTTAACCGCTCTCGCGCCTCGGTTTATCGGTACACCAACACAGACCCTCGAAACCTCAACCCTCCCTTCAACCCCCGCAAGCTGAATCCCGAGTACCGCAGCGATCAGAAAGATCCGCTTATGTTCCATCCCAATGAGGTGGCGCGCTTCGCTAAGGATGTATTACGTATCAAGGAAGTCACCGTGGAGGTGTTGAACTCTCCTTCAACGGCGACGCAGCAAATCCTGGGATCGATCCTTGAAGAGCTTCGACTGATTCGAACCCAACTCGAGGTGAGTGGACAACCTCCTGTTGACCTGACCGCACGTCTCGATCAGCAGGACCGTCCTGCAGCTTAATGATCTGTGCATCCTGCTTTTAGCAGTGACAGAATGATGGAATCTACAATTTGATGAGAAGAGGGGACTTTTTGGGTTTCCCCGTTCTATGGCCTCAGATGTTTCCCTCCCGTCTAACGATGACGCCATCGCGTCGTCGGAGGCGGACGAGCCGTTTAGTCGTCGAGCTTCCTTGACAGCCATCAAAGGACTTCTGATTGCTGTCATCAGCTTCAGTGCTCCTCTTGTGGCTGTGATCATGGATCGAAGTTTCTCTTCTACTCGACTGATCCCAACCGCCTTAGATCGGCATGGATCTCAATCACCTGCCCCCGTCACCTTCGCCAGGTTTGGTGAATCTCATCGTGGAGATTCCGGCCGGAAGCAGGAATAAATACGAGTACTCAGCTGAAGCTGGAGTAATGGTCCTCGACCGGGTGATGCACTCCTCAGTGCGTTACCCCTTCGACTACGGATTCATCCCAAACACGCTCGCAGAAGATGGCTCACCCTTGGATGCAATGGTGATTATGGCTGAGCCCACTTTCGCCGGTTGCCTGATCAAGGCCCGCCCAATTGGCCTGTTGGATCTCCACGATCGTGATGCCTATGACGGAAAGATCCTGTGTGTTCCGGATGCAGACCCCCGTCAGGACGAGATCCGCAGCATTCGCCAGATCGCCGCATCTCAGCTTGAGGAAGTCGCGGAATTCTTCAGGACCTACCGCACATTGCAGGGCGGCGTCGTAAAGATTGACGGTTGGCGCGACCTTGATGCGGTCCAGCCTTTGCTGGATTTCTGCATCAACGCAGCCCATTGATCTAAGGGAAGGGCCCCTTGATTAGGCCAGATGCTTGTAAGTTGGTGCTCACTGAGATTTGCGGAAACTGTGCCCACCATCCAATTCGAGCAGGAAGGCCAGCAGGTTGGCTGCATCGAGGGCGCGAATCTGCGTAAGGCCGCACTGGATGCAGGCGTCAATCCCTACAAGAGTCTCAATAACCTCAACAACTGCAGTGGTGTTGGTCAGTGCGGCACCTGTGTGATGGAGGTGCTCGAGGGGGAGGCCAACCTTTCTCCCCGCAGCGATGTTGAGGAGGTCTATCTGGCTGACCGTCCTGCGAACTTCCGCTTGAGCTGCCGCACCACCGTCAACGGTGATGTGACCGTTCGTACTCGTCCAGCTGAAGGTGTGGGCCGCGGTTCAAACAGCCTTGTTGGTGCGATCAAATCCCTGTTCGGCCGCTGAACCTTGGCCGGAATTCTCAAGGTCTACAGCTACAACCGCTGCAGCACCTGTCGGAAGGCACTGGCTTGGCTGACTGACCGCGGCATCCCCCATGAGGTCCACGACATCACCCTGAATCCACCGTCCAGGGACATTCTGTTTGCCGCTCATCAATCTCTTGGTAACAGGAAGATGTTGTTCAACACAAGCGGCCAGAGCTATCGCGCCATGGGCGCGGCAGTAGTCAAAGCTCTCTCCGATGAAGAGGCTTTGGATGCCTTGGCTGCCGATGGAAAACTGATCAAACGCCCGTTCGTTGAGGTGAGCTCCTCCACGTATCTGACAGGCTTCAAGCCTGATCTGTGGGAGTCGGCACTCCAGGGCTGAAATTCAAGCCATCCAATTCGCTAATCAGGGCATCCACATCGCCTTGGTCGCGGATCTGCCTGAAACTGGAACGTTTGATCTCTTCGAGAAGGGCCACCAGCAGATCCTGGCTTCGGCTCAGTACAGGTCCCTGTTCCAGTGTGTGGGCCAGTTCCTCCCAGAGTCGATCCAAGGCCTCGGATCCCAGCGATTCCAGAACCGGGTCCCGCTGACCGATGCGATTTCCCGCTCCCTTGGACAGGTCGAGCACGGAGGTCACCATGCTTTCCGCCAGCTGGCGGCTGAATTTCGATTCGGCGCTCTGCAGTCCAGGGAGCCGCCGCAGGGCGTCCGGCACTACGTTACGGTCTAAGCCTTGCTGCACCAGATGGCTGATCACGGCTAGTAGTTGTGGTCGCATGGCAGGGCCAATGCGGGTAAGCAGCAGGGGAAGCCACAATCGCAGCAGCTCGATCATCTCCCGCTCGTCGTTCAGATCACTGCTTTGGTGACTGCACAGTCCGCGAACCCTCTCCGGTAGCTGTGGAGATCGGATCAGTTGCTGGAGAGCGTCGACCACGCGAATGGCGATCACTTCAAACAGCTCCACAGCCAACAAGGCCACCACGCCGCGGCTGATCACGGCACGAAGCGGTTCCAGTTGAAGTAAGCCGGCTCCGCAAAGCCGCTCTGTGACTGGGATCACCCTGAGCCAGCGCGCGAACGGCAGCAGCAGAGGCAGGTCGATCCAGCGGCGTAACAGGGCGTCACGCCAGCGGATCGCCGGGTAGCGCTTTTTTAAGCGCAATGCGCGCAGAAGAATGTCGATTAAGAACAGCAGTTGAAACGGCGTGTCGATGCGCCAGCTCAGATCGCTGGGGCGTCCGTTTTCATCGATGCTTCGCCAGTAGTTGCTTTCCACCAGCGGCAAGATCTGCTGGAGCCAGAACTGACGCTCCTGGCTCCAGGGGGATACTTCCAGATGCTTTGGGCTAAGGAGAAGGTTGGCTGATTCACCCGCTGATTCCAGTCCGGTTCGCGCACGAAGTCGGTTCTTGAATTTTTCGAGCGTGCCTGCTTGGCCTGAACTGATGAACGGGTTGCTGTCCATCAGTGCTTTTGTGAGTGCCGCTTGCTGTTCCAGCAGAGCGGTGTTTTCAGCTGTACTTGAGCCGTTCTGCTGCAGGGCGCGATCCAGGGCTGAGTATGCCTTGAGGTAAGCCTCGGTGTCCTGATGGGGTTCGATTCCCTTTAAGGGATCTAGTAGTGGGGTGATGTCTGGCAGCCAAGGCAGGGGAACCACCAGTGGCAGAGATGGAACCGGATAAAGATTGCGTTGCAGCCAGAAGTTTCGCAGGGGGATGTAAGTGAGGTCGATGGCGACCCAGGTGAGATTGACTGCGGTGATGACAGCAATCGCCTGGTCCCAGCGGCGCCAGCTGAGCAGGTCGCGTCGGGGCTTGAGTGCTTGCCAGCGTGGACGGATCATGGGGCCTGCAGGCTCCACCTATCGTGGGTCGAAAGTTTGAGCCTGCCCACATTGAAAGCGGACAGAGGGTCTTCCGATGTGAAGGGCAGAGTGAGCGCGATCTGGGAGTTTTGGGCCCCCTTTCTGTTCACGGTCTCGCTCTATCTCCTTTTGCGTCAGTTCGCCTTTGAAGCCCGCTACATCCCTTCGGGATCGATGCTGCCTGGGCTTCAGGTGGGCGACAAGTTGATCGTGGAGAAGCTGTCATACCGCTCTCGCCCTCCCCAGCGGGGAGAGATCGTTGTGTTCAATTCCCCCAGTGCCTTCGATCCCGTTTGGAAGTTGGAGTCGGGGAAACCCAATCCATTGAAGTGCGGCTTCGTCACATTCCCTGGCATCAGCTGGGTTGTGGATCGTGTGCTTTTGCAGCGCTACCCCGAATGTGAGGCCTGGATCAAACGGGTGGTTGGTGTCCCTGGCGATGATGTGGAGGTCAACAGCAGTGGCGCCGTGAGCATCAACGGCAAGGCCTTTAACGAGCCTTACGTCACTAACTTCTGCTCAGATCGCGATGGAATGATTGGCTGCAAAGGGCTCTTTGCCGTCGTCCCCGAAGGCAACGTTGTCGTTTTGGGTGACAACCGTCGAAATAGTCAGGATGCCCGTCGTTGGCCGGGGGGACCGTTTTTGCCTGACGATCAGATAATCGGGCGTGCCATCTTTCGCTTCTGGCCCCCCTCGCGCATCGGTCCGCTCAGCAACTGAGGCCGCAGGCCACAACGAGTCCCTGAAGCTCGCGACCCAGCCAAGGAATGTTGGCGGCGTGCGGTGCTCCAGCCGTGTTGCTCCGGACGGTCCAGGATTGATCAGGATCGAACAGAAGCCAACGCCGGCTGCCCTTCTCTAGTTGTTCAGGGGGC
>QCSL01000059.1 GCA_003209165.1 Synechococcus sp. AG-670-B23
ATATCAGAGGCTTTCTGCAGGCCCGTTATGAACCCAATGACCGTTTAAGCATTGCTCTTTCCTGGAATCCTTATTACGTCACCAAAGATCAAGGTGAGGATATTCAGGGCTTGAAGAACGAGCTCGGAGCAAAAGTCACTTGGGCCTTGGGTGATGGAGATGTGAACTTTGCCCTTGGCGATGGCATCGAGGATCTGGTGAATGGTGTTTATCTGTCAGTCGATCACCGTCAGGGTTGGGAGTCTGATGGAATGTATGTGGGTAACTACACTGACCCTCGTGTTGGCCTGGGATTCACATTCGGTGGTGATGAAATCTCCTTGATGATCGAAGCTGGTCCACGTTTCTATGTTCCCGGTAGTTACTCAGGATTGGACTCTCGTACAGACTTGGCTGGTGAAATCGAACTTTCGGTTCCCGTCGGCGATGCCACGCTGTTCTTGCACTGGCAGCAGACGTACAGCTGGGAAGATGCCCCTGGCTGGGGAGAAGGTTGGCAACACCACGTCGGAACTGGCGTGACATTTGCCTTCTAATTTTCAACAATCGGTTGAAGATTGTTCGATTAGGAGGGCATCTTTGCTCTCCTTTTTTATTGCTCAGCTTTTGTTGCTCAGCTTTTGTTGCTCATCCTGCATGCAGCCACTGTGCTTCGCTGATGGGCGTGTTGATCACCTTGATGGTCTTCAAGCTATTGCCGTCGATCAGGCCGGCACGGACATGGGTTTGGTTCTGTTGGGTCAGCGTCATCAACAACTGGTTCGTCACCGGGTTCAACTGGATTGGGCTGCCTGCTTTGAGCGTCCATGGCTCTAGTGCCCTGCGTTGTGTCACATCCCCCTTTTCGCTGATCAGCACCAGTTCTTGATTGCTTCGTTGCTGCTCCCAGCGCCCTAGTACAGCCCAGATCCGTTTGCCGCGGTTGTCGCAGGCCACCCCCAGCACAGCCTGATCACCAAGGTGCAGTTGCTTCGGCGCTTGCCCTGGAACCACCAGCTCGATCGAGCGCCTGTAATCCGGCCAGTGACGGATCAGCACGGCCTGTCCTGAGGCACCGCAGAAGGCGCCCAGCTCCCTGCTCCCTGGCAGCATCTGGGGCTTTTGCTTGGTTGCTTTCAGGGGCCTGAGGCTCAGGCCGTTGTAGGTAGGCATCACAACGCCCCCTCCAGCAGGAAGCAACTGCATCGGCCCGGAGGGTTTTAGGGGCAGGGTCTGCCGTTTGCCATCCGCCTGCAGTAGCAGGGCTTGGTCGCTGCCAGGCTGGAATCCGCCGCTCTGCACCAGCAGATCACCGTTGAGATTGCTGCTGAGGTGGGCAAAGAGCACTTCCCCTTTCAACAGGGGTTCCGTGCTGCTCACCTTCGGTGGCCCCAACTCCCCCTGGCTTGGGGCGGTGCTGCGGGGCGTTAGTTGGTCCCACCACACCTGCTCAGTGCCGTTCTGATCACGCCCCACAAGGGCAATTCCTCGGCCGTTGCCAAGGGGGACGACGCTGGTAATGGCAGGCCAAACCCGGCTGATTGGCATCCATTGTCCTGACCGTGTCTGAAGTTGAACCTGCTCGCCTCCCTGCACAGGCCGGGTCGCAATCAGCCAGGGTCTCGGGTCCCACCACCATTGCTGCTGGTCCAGCTGCAGCTCGCGTTGGTCTTCCCCCGCTAAGGACAGCTCGATTGGAGCTTGGAGCACAACATCTGCATCGATCACCATCCGCAGCGGTGTTGTCTCCCCCAGCCACCGACGAGGCACGGTCGGTGTCAACCGGGTGGCCTCGCTGAGACGGGCCCGATTCATCGGTCGACTGAACTGCAGATCTAGAGCCGCGCTGCCGCTTTGCACTTGCTGGGGCACTAGGCGCAGCAGTCGGGGAGGCCGGCTCAACAGCAGCTGTTGCTGCCCCATAACCGTAGCGAAGGCTATGAGCATCAGTAGCCAGGACCGTCGCGTCATGGTTCCAGGGGCCGCTCGGGCCTAGCAATCGACGTGATGTTGGTGGGAATCACGATTGGGATGCGCCGCTCGTTCCTGCTTTGAACGCTCATCGTTCCGTCGATGGCCAACCACTGGTTGGTTTTGGGCGTGAACGACTCCGGCCACTCCACCGCCAGACCAGCGGGCGTGGCGTCAGCCAGGCAACAGCGCACCGTGAGCCTGGCGATCAGCGGTGGCCCCTGGGGCTGCCTCCAGACAAAGCCGCTGATGCGCACAGGGTTGCCCGTCACAAGATCGGGGTCGGGCTGGCTGCGCAAATAGCGCACCCACTCTGTGAGGCTGCGTTGTTCAGGGGGCAGAACGAAGGCCAACTCAGGTGGGTCGGGCAGTCCCTGAGGGCGGTTGCTGGCCAGATCACTGAAGGAAGGGCTCGGCGGAAGGATCAGCACCAGCGCAGCCATCAATCCGCTGAGCAGCCAGTGCCAGAGCCAGCGCTCGTCTCGCTGACCTCTCTTCAGCAGAAGAGCCACGCCCAGCATCAGCAAGATCAGGCCGGTGATCCCCACCAGGCTGTGGAACACTCCACGAAGAAGTAAATCGAGGCGACCGCTGTGGAAGCTCCACAACAGCGTCAGGCCCCAGAGCAGCAGGAGGGTTCCGCGCTTCAACACGACTGGCCCTTCACAGCAGCCACAGGTTGATCCACTGACCGATCAGCAGCACACCAAGACTGGCACCGATCGCTGTGATCAGGATTGCCCTTGGGCGCATCAGCACGGTGAACAGTCCCGCCAGTTTGAGATCCACAACGGGGCCCAGCAACAGGAAAGCCAGCAGTGCTCCCGGAGTGATCTGAGCGGCAAACCCCAGGGCAAGAAAGGCATCTACGCTGGAGCACACCGACACCACAACGGCCAGCAGCATCAAGGCCAGGATTGACGCCGTCGGGGCGCCCCCCACGGCCAACACCCAACTGCGCGGCAACCAGGTCTGCACCAGGGCCGCAATCACACATCCCAGCACCAGCAAGGCCAGCAGATCGAGGAATTCTCGGCAGCTTTGATCCAGCACCTGCCAGGCCTTCAGGCGCCTGCCACTCACGGATCGTGGGCTGCTGAGTGATCCTCCGATCACACCACTGTTGCGTTGCAGCAGCCCCAGGTCGCCGAGGGGCTGGCTCATGCGGCGTTCCTCCAGAAGCGCTCTTGCCAGTAGCTGCGTTTCGGGCAGTTGCACCAGCAACAAACTCAGCAGGATCGCCACCAGAAAGGCCCCCAACGGCCGGGCCACCAGAAGCCAGGGCTGATCAGGAAAAGCGGCCCAGGTGCTGGCCAGGACGATGGGATTCAGCACAGGGGCTGCAAACAGAAAGCCAAAGGCCGTGCCCATCGGTGCCCCGCTGGCCAGCAGTCGGCGGGCGACGGGGACATTGCCGCATTCGCAGGCTGGGAGTGCAAAGCCCATCAGGGCACCAATGATCGGCGCTAGTACGGGGTTCTTGGGGAGCCGTTCGATCCAGGCACCCGGTGGCACGGCCCATCGGGCCAGCCCTGCAATGGCGACGCCGAGCAGCAGGAACGGAATGGCTTCCAGCAGCAACCCCTGAAAGATCGCCCAGGCCGTGGCGAGCTTGTCCAAGCGTTCGGGCGGCATTGGCCTTCAACATTCCCAGCTCATGCCGCTAATGGGAAGGCGCCGATACGGTTTGTTGATCGGCCTGCGCGGCAGGCTAGAGCGACATTGGCCAAGGTCTGGGATGGGTTGGCGCTTCTGGATTGATCGCGGCGGGACCTTCACCGATCTGATCGGTCGCGATCCAGAGGGTCGGCTGCACGTGCGCAAGGTGCTCTCAGAGCAGGCCGGGGTAGGAGACCCTGCGGTGTTGGCCATGGGGGCGATGTTGGGTTCGGCTTCTCCTCCAGTGGTGCTGGGGGACGTCGACGACGTGCGCCTCGGCACCACCGTGGCCACCAATGCCCTGCTCGAGGGCAAAGGGGCGCCGCTGCTGTTGCTCACCAATGCTGGTTTGAGGCATCAGCTGTGGATCGGCGATCAGCACCGCGACGATCTGTTCGCGCTTGAGCAGCCCCAGCGTCCCTTCTTGGCGCAAACTGTGCTGGAGGTGTCCGGCCGGCTCAATGCGCAGGGTGAAGAGGTGGAGCCCCTTGTGCTGGATCAGCCGCTGCAGCGGCGTCTCGAGGAGCTGCGCCGAACTGGCCTGGACGTAGCCGTGGTGGCGTTGTTGCATGCCCAGCGCAATCCAGCCCATGAGCAGCAGTGTGCCGCATTGCTGCAGGAAGTTGGCTTTCGCACCGTGGTCTGCTCCCATCAAGTGAGCGTGATGCCCCGCCTTGTGCCGCGTGGGCAGACGGCCTTGGTGGAGGGAGCCGTGCATCCGGTGCTGGATGACTACCTGCAGCAGGTGCAAGGGGCGCTGGGCTCTGCCACGCCATTGCGGGTGATGACCTCCAGCGGAGCGTTGCAGGCTCCCGACAGGCTGCAGGCCAAAGACACGATCCTTTCGGGACCAGCGGCCGGGATGGTCGGAGCGATCGCGGCGGCGCGGATGGTCGGCTTTGTAGGGGTGCCGGTGCTGGGCTTCGATATGGGGGGCACGTCGACGGATGTGTTCTGCGTGGCTTCCGCCGATGCTCAGGCGTTGCGGCAAGTTAAAGAGCAGACCGAGATCGCCGGCTTGCAGTTGCTGGCCCCCCGCCTGCCGATTGAAACCGTGGCGGCCGGAGGCGGATCGGTGTTGGAGCTGCAGGGGGAGCGGCTGCGGGTGGGCCCCCGTTCAGCCGGAGCGCAACCGGGCCCGGCCTGCTATCGAGCTGGCGGACCGCTCACCATCACCGACGCCAACCTGCTGCTGGGGCGTCTGCAGGTGGACAGCTTCCCTGCAGTGTTCGGCGCTTCCGCTGATCTGCCACCGGATGTTGAGGTGGTGCGGCATCGCTTCGCCGACCTCGCGTCAGCGCTGGGGCAGACCCCGGAGCGGCTGGCATCTGGGGCGTTGCAACTGGCGGTGGAAACCATGGCCGCCGCGATTCGCCGGGTTTCGCTGCATCGCGGGGAGGACATTCGTGGTGGGGTGTTGGTGGCCTACGGAGGGGCTGGTGGTCAGCACGCCTGTCGCCTAGCGGATGAACTGGGGCTCAACATGGTGCTATTGCATCCCATGGCCGGAGTTCTCTCAGCCTTTGGCATGGGCCAAGCCCGCCAGCGCTGCCGGCGTCAGGTGCATTTCGGCGCTGCCCTCTCGCCCGATCTGTTGGCGGCCTTACCGGATCAGGTTGAGCAGCTGACGTGTGAAGCGCAGGAGACCTTGAGTCGCCAGGGAGATGGCGCTGAGGCTGAGGCGCCGGAGGTTTGGGTCAGCCTGGCACTGCGTTATCCCTCTGCTGAGCAGACCCTGGTGCTCACCTGGTCCGCTGAGCAAGGCGTTGATGCCGTGATCTCGGCCTTCCAGGCGAGCCATCATCAACGCTACGGCTATTGCATTGATGCAGATCAGGCCTTGATCGTCGAACAGCTCAACGTTGAGGTCACAGCACCCCAACAGTTCGATGCCACAGCACCGGCTGAGATGGCCGAACCAACGCCAGGGGTGGAGACATCCCCGCAGGTGTCGATGCACCTGGAGTCGACCGGCTGGACGCAGGTTCCGTTGTTGGATCGCAATGCCTTGCTGCTGAATCAGCGAATTGCAGGACCGGCCCTGATCGCCGAAGCCACGGGATGCACGGTGCTGGAGCCGGGCTGGCAGGCCCGGGTGACGGAAGGGGGCACGTTGTTGCTGGAGCGCCGGCAACCGGCGGTCGGATCACTCGCGCTGGCACAGGCTGGTGCCCACGACCCGCTGCAGGCGGAACTATTTCGCCACCGCTTCATGGCGATCGCTGAACAGATGGGAGAACAGTTGCGGCAGAGTAGTCGCTCCGTGAACATCCGCGAGCGCCTGGATTTCTCCTGTGCGTTGTTCGATGCCACGGGTGCCCTGGTGGCCAATGCCCCCCACATTCCGGTGCACCTCGGATCAATGGGCGACAGCGTGCGCGACTTGCTGGCCCAGGTGGCGACCGGTCATGTCGCACCGCTGCAGCCAGGCGACACGCTGCTCAGCAACGATCCTTTCCATGGCGGCACTCACCTGCCCGACATCACTGCCATATCGCCGGTGTTCTGCAACGGGGATCAGCCCAGCTTCTTTGTGGCCAGCCGTGGCCATCACGCCGATGTGGGTGGTATCGCTCCCGGGTCGATGCCGTCTTTCAGTCGCACCATTGCCGATGAGGGCCTGCTGTTGCGCAACCAGCTGTTCGTGCGCAAGGGCCGGGTTCTCGCCGCTGATTTGGAAACGTTGTGGAGCGGCATGGAGATGCCCCCCCGCAACCCTCCGGAGCTGCTGGCCGACCTGCGGGCGCAGGTGGCCGCCAATCAAATGGGGATTGTGGCGCTGCAATCCCTCGTGGAGCTGGAGGGAGAAGCCCTTGTGCAGCGGCAGATGACCCTGCTGCAGCGGGACGCAGCCCGCAGTGTTCAGCGGCTGCTGTCGCGCTTAGCGGATGCCCGGCATCAGTTGGCCCTGGATGACGGCTCCTTTTTGGTAGTGCAGGTGAGCCTTGTCCCGCAACGCCAACGCTTGCGTTTGGATTTCAGTGGAACATCGCCGCAACGGCCGGGCAATTTCAATGCCCCCCTGGCGGTGACGCGGGCGGCTGTGCTGTACGTGATCCGTTGTCTCCTCGACAGCGACATCCCCTTGAACGAAGGCTGTTTTGCGCCGCTCGATCTGGTGGTGCCGGCGGGCTGTCTGTTGAATCCCCGCTCCCCTGCCGCTGTGGTGGCCGGCAACGTGGAGGTGTCCCAGGCCCTCTGCAATTTGCTGTTTGCTGCCTTCGCTGTCCAGGCGGCCGGCCAGGGAACGATGAACAACTTCAGCTTCGGGAATGGCCGCTGCCAGTACTACGAAACGGTGGCTGGTGGTGGCGGTGCAGGCAATGGCTTTGCCGGATCCGTGGGCCTGCAATCGCACATGACCAACTCAAGGCTGACGGATCCCGAGGTGCTGGAGAGCCGTTATCCCGTGCGGTTGGAATCTTTCGCGGTGCGCTCAGGCAGTGGCGGCCAAGGTCGCTGGCCCGGAGGGGATGGTTTGGAGCGGACTATCCGTTTCCTCGAGCCGATGAGTGTTTCGTTGATCAGTGGATCGCGACTGGTGCCCCCGTTCGGACTCAACGGTGGGGCTAGCGGAGCCTGTGGTGTGAACCTGCGGATGGACTGCGAGGGTGTGGCCCATCCCCTGCCTGGTGCAGTGCAGCTGGAGCTTCAGGCCGGCGAGGCCATCTGCATGCTCACCCCAGGGGGAGGCGGCATGGGAGGTTGAGGAGGGATGCCTGCCGCTGGGGTGATGCCGATGCGATTAAAGGGTTGGTGGTTGGCCTTGCTGCTGGGCTGCAGCCTTACGGGAGTTGCCCAAGCCAAGAGCCTGGATCAGCAGGTGTTCCAGTTGCAGCTGGTGATTGATCAGATCCGTCTGGCCCGTTCCGTGGGGGATCGCGGTGGTGTTTGCGTTGAATCCCGCCGGGCCAACAATCTTTTGCTCGATCTTCTTCCAGCCCTGCAACAGAAACGTCCTGGCCTCAATCACGCTGCATTGCAAGACGGGATCCTGTTCGGATTCGATGACTGTTGAAGACGCTTTGAGAGCTGTTGGTGTGGATCAACCTGAACCCCAAGGTTCACTTTTCACCGTTGCGAATTGGAAAAGTTTGATTCAAACGTTTCGCCACTTGGTTCTTGCGGAAGTTTCAGGGCTGATGAGAACAGAGTGGTGCCGAACAGTGTTCCCAGAGCTCAGACGCTGTCACTGGGCCACTCGAGCACCAACACCAGGCCGATGCCTGCAGAGAGCAAGCCATCGAGCAGCACAAGGCCGGCTATCGGTGCTTTTGAACTTGCCCCCGCTGGCAGTTCCATGATTCCCGCAATCAACACCACAACCCCGGCGAACAGGGTCAGGCTGATTTCTCCTTCGATGTGATCAATCAGAACAAACAGCGTCCCACCGATGTAAAGCAGGGCTGAAAGCAGACGGAACGGTTTTCCGGTGGCCTGGTCTTGGCCAAGTCGCAGCAGTTGACTCACCCCTGCGAGAAGGCAATCCCACCGAGGTCAAGTGTGAGCAGCTTCGCCGAGATGAACGGCAGAAGGATCGCTGCGACGGCTCCCAAAATCAGCAGGGCTGCTGCAACTTTTCTCTGATGCTCTGGGGACGTAGCGGCTAGACATCTGGATCAGACCGAGTCCCGTTTTTTGAAAATCAGCATGACGACGCATTGTCGATCGGCAACTGCGGATTCAACATGAATGCAGTAAAGCTGATGGCATGGGTTTGCTTCAGAAGATCCAGGGACGCTTGCTGCATTACGAGTCACCGTCACGGCAGTTGCAGCAGGCTCACTTCGATGCAGCCCGACGCCTGGCTCAGGCTCAATTTCAGCTCGCTGATGCCGAATTAACCCAACGCCTCTGGCAGGACGTGGCTGATCGCTATCTCGATGTTGATCGGATCTTGAATCTTCTCTATGGCTGCTGGTTCCAGACTGATCCAGTGGCGATGCGCGCTGCTGACGCCGAGTTTCATGCGCGTCGTGAGCAGGAGTCAATCCCCGGGGTGTTTGAACACTGCTAAGGACTAGTCCGTGGAGATCGTTTCGCTGAGCTGACGAATTTGTTGGGCAGCGTCTTGATTGAGCCCCACCATCTCTCCATGAACATCGTTGTCCTGAACCGTTCTGATTGGCGGGATGAGGAGCTTGTTCTTCTTGTCGATCGGAGAGCCGATCACATCCGTTCGGTGCTTCGGGCTGCTGTGGGCGACACCATCCGGGTTGGAGAAGTCAACGGTGATCTGGGCCAGGGCCGCATCTGCGCCCTAGATGCGAATGCAGTGGTGTTGGCCGTTGACCTCAACCAGCCACCGCCGCCCCGCCATCGGTTCGACATTGTTTTGGCCCTGCCGAGGCCCAAAGTGTTGCGCCGCTTGTTCCGCACGGTGGCGGAGTATGGGGTGGCCCACCTCCATCTTGTCAACTGTGCCCGTGTTGAAAAGAGCTATTGGCAGTCGCCTTTGCTCGCGCCCGACAAGGTTCACGATGCGCTGCTTGCGGGGATGGAACGCGCCAGCGACACCGTGGTTCCCCGGGTGCATCAGCACAGACGCTTTCGCCCCTTTGTGGAAGACCAACTAACGGCCATCTGCGCTGGACGGCCCTGCTGGATGGCCCAGATGGGGGTCTCCCTTGCGTTGCGCGACACCCCTCCAGGGGATGCCGTGGTGATGGTGGGACCGGAGGGTGGTTTTGTCCCTTTTGAACTGGAATTGGCGCAGGCGGTGATCGCACAACCCGTTCATCTCGGATCGCGCACCTTGAGCGTGGACACGGCCCTCACCACTGTTCTGGCCCATGGATGATGGTGGTGCGTGTGTTGCTTTAAGGGCGACGGCAATGAACGATCTGTCTGGATTGCAAGCTCTTGTGGAGGACGTCGGGTCCGGCAACGTCATCGATGCCGAACTGCTCGATGGTTGTGCGGTGGAGGCCCATGAACTCGATGAAATGGATGCGTCCCAGGCCGCACAGGTCGCAGCCCATTGCTTTGGCCTGCTCTTCGACCACAAGGTTGAGCAGCTTGAGGGGTTCGAGGCGGATCACGACGCAGGCCTGTGGACCGGATCGGTTGATGGCTTCGGATTTCAGATCAGCCGTGATGACGTCGGCGATCTAGTGCTCGATTTCTCGAGCCAGCAGGCGTGACGGTTGATGAGCTGCGGAGCGACCTGACGGCCCGGCTTGGTGAGCAGGTGGAGCAGGTGTTCACCCGGGATGGAGATCCTGTTGACGACATCATCCAGATCTATCAGCCGTCTCCGGCTGGTTTTGGCGGCCAGCTGCGACTGAAACGGAGCGGCCGACGCCTGGCCTGGGAGCTATGGCTTGAAGACGGTGATCGCTGGAATTTTCACGCCAACGACCTTGCCGATTCATCGCCACAGGCTGAATAAGCGTTGAACTGACGCGCTCTAGTGGCGCCGGTAGGGTGGGGTGCTGGTTTCAGCGGGGAACAGCCGCTGGAGGAAACGGGGAAAGAGCAGTGAAAATCTGCCGCTGTCCCGCAGCTGTGAAACGTCGGCTCCCCGCCGACGTCAGTCAGAACGCCCGCCAGACCACACCGACGAGGATCGACTTTTGAATTCTTTGCCACTGCCCCTGCGCAGGCCGCTGCAGATAGCCGGCTCTTCGCTTTTGGCGGTTCTTCTGCTGGCCAGCCCTTCGTTAGCCCACCATCCCTTTGGCATGGGCGACAGTGCTCAACTCACCCCTCTGCAGGGATTGCTCAGTGGCATCGGGCACCCTCTGCTGGGTCCTGACCATCTGCTGTTTCTGCTGGCCATCGCCTTCATCGGCCTGCAACGCCCCCGAGCCTGGGTGATTCCTTTACTGGCTGCTGGCCTGGTCGGAAGTGTTCTCTCTCAATTCATTCCCCTGCCGGATGCCGTGGCTCCCTTGGGTGAGGCCATGGTCTCCCTCAGCCTGGCGGTGGAGGGTTTGATGGCTCTTACCGTGGCTTCCACCGGTTGGTTGCTGCCGCTGGTGGCTCTGCACGGATTTCTGCTGGGCATCACCATCATTGGAGCGGAACCCACCCCGCTGCTCACCTATTTCGTGGGCTTGCTGATCGGCCAAGGCGCCCTGCTGCTGGTGGTGACCAATTGGTCCAAGACCCTGCTTGAGCGCCTTGGCTCCCAGGGGCAACGGCTTGGTGCCGGCATCTGGATGGGCATCGGCATCGCCTTTGCCTGGGTGGCTCTGATCGACTAAAACACCCTGATGTGTCTTGCCCAGATGGGTTGACGCCAGGAGTCTGATGTTG
>QCSL01000060.1 GCA_003209165.1 Synechococcus sp. AG-670-B23
CGTTGAAACCCGGCGTGGACGTCAGCTTTCCCCTGGAGATCGGGTTGTGCTTGCTGGGGAGGAGTCCGTTGTCGGGCGCGAAAACGCGCCCGGGCCGTAAGTTGGCTGCCACATTCCATGGGGAAGCAAGGCGTGCGCAGACCGGTGATCGCTGGCAACTGGAAGATGCACATGACCTGTGCCCAGTCGCGGGAGTTCATGGAAGCCTTCCTACCGTTGATTGCTGAGACCCCCCACGACCGCGACCTAGTGCTTGCACCACCCTTCACGGCGCTATCGACCATGGCAGAACTCAGCCAAAACTCCCGCCTTTGCCTGTCAAGCCAGAACGTGCATTGGGAAGGACAAGGTGCCTTCACCGGAGAGATCTCCCCAGCGATGCTCAAGGAGCATGGGGTGACCCACACGATCGTGGGCCACAGCGAACCACGGAAATATTTCAGTGAAAGCGACGAGCAAATCAACCACCGGGCCAGGTCATCCCAGTCCAACGGTCTGATTCCGATCGTTTGCGTTGGCGAAAGCGATGAACAACGCGAACGTGGCGAAGCTGAACGGGTGATCCGTCGCCAAATCGAGCAGGGTCTCGAGGGCCTCGATGCAGAGAAGTTGGTGGTGGCATACGAACCGATCTGGGCCATTGGAACAGGCAAAACCTGCGCAGCCGAGGAAGCCAACCGCATCTGTGGTCTGATTCGGAGCTGGGTGGGGTCCCCTGATCTGGTGATTCAGTACGGCGGGTCCGTCAAACCCAGCAACATTGATGAATTGATGGGCATGAGCGACATCGACGGGGTGCTGGTGGGGGGCGCTTCCTTGAAGCCCGAAAGCTTTGGACGAATTGCCAACTACCAAGCTGCTTGATTCAGGCCGCTGGCCCCAGGGTTGGCGCCAACGCACAACTGTGATGGGGGTGATCAACATCACCCCGGATTCCTTCAGTGATGGCGGAAGATTTCTGGCGTGCAAACGGGCCCTTGCTGAAGCTCAGCGGCAACTCACCTGTGGTGCGGACGTGTTGGATCTGGGGGGCCAAAGCACCCGACCTGGAGCGGAGGAAGTCGGCGCTGACGAGGAGTTGCGGCGGCTCCTACCAGCACTGAAAGCCATCCGGGAACACTGCCCAGAAGCCCTGATCTCCATCGACACATTTCTCGCGCCGGTGGCCGCCAAGGCACTGGAAGCTGGTGCCAACTGGATCAATGATGTGAGCGGTGGCAGGCGCGACCCCGATCTGCTGCGAGTGGTCGCCGATGCGGGCTGTCCGGTGGTGCTGATGCACAGCCGCGGCAACAGCCAAACCATGGATCAACTCACAAGCTATTCCGATGTCGTGGCGGAGGTGAAAGCGGCGTTGCTGGAGCGAAGTGAGGCCGCCATCCAGGCCGGCGTTGATGAAAGCCAAATCATTTGGGATCCAGGTCTCGGTTTCGCCAAGACCCATGAGCAAAACCTACAGCTGCTGCGAGATCTGGAGAAACTCACAGCGGAACCACGACCGGTGCTGATCGGCCCTTCACGCAAACGCTTCATCGGTGCCGTGCTCGACGAGCCCAGAGCGAAGGCGCGGCTCTGGGGAACCGCTGCCGTGGCCTGCCGCTGCGCTCAAGCGGGTGCTGCCGTGCTGCGGGTGCACGATGTAGGCCCCATCAGCCAGACCCTCCGCATGGCGGCCGCACTCTGGTGACGTCGAAGATCTTTGTTCAGATCGCGGCATACCGAGACCCGGATCTTTCGGCCACGCTTCACAACCTGATCCAGCGAGCAGCTCGCCCAGAACGCCTGCACTTCGGAATCTGCCTACAACTGGCTGATGACGACCCGCCCCACTAGGGACCCAGCGCGTATCCGAATCATGCACACCTGGAGATTCTCAGGTTCCATGCAGTGGAAAGCCGCGGGGCTTGCTGGGCCCGTCGACAGGCCCAGAGCATTTACTTTTCTGCTCCAGATCGACAGCCACATGCGGGCCGTCGAGCACTGGGATGACCTGCTGCTGAAAACCTTGAAGGAATGCAGCGATAAGCATGCTGTTCTAAGTGTTTACCCCAACAGCTTTCAGCAACCGTGTTTACAACAGACATCAACCTTGCCTGTGATGGGAGCCGCCGGTTTTGATGCGAACGGAATCCTCAAGCTCCAGGGCATCAGTCGTTTCCGACTCCCAGAAGAACCGCCGGAACGTCCAATCCCCGGAGCCTTCATCGCCGGAGGTTTCATGTTCGGCCCGGGCTCAATCGTGAACGAAGTGCCTTACGTCCCAGAGCTCTATTTTTACGGAAAGGAGGTATCCATATCGGCACGGCTATGGACCTCAGGCTTCAACATCTACGCACCGAATCGTCTGCTGCTTTTTCATTTCTACAAGTCAGAAAGCACAGCCGCAGAGCATTCGGCCAACCACTGGAAAGATCACAGTGACTGGCATCAGTACAACCTTCGCTCACTCAAACGTGCTCACACACTGCTTGGTAATCTCGACCACGCCCCTGCTTCAATCCGTTGCTGCAATGATCATCCAAGCAAGCTCAATTCATATGGGCTAGGCACAAAACGCAGTCTAAACATGTATCAACAGTGGGCTGGAGTTCATTTCGCCAAAGCTGAGATCAGCCAAGAAGCAAGGAATGCAGAGTTCAACACGTCGCAACTATGACCTGGACATCAAATTGCTCTTTCAAGGGGAGCAAGAACGAACAAACATTAAATTGATCATTAATTTCCAATAAAAAAGACAGAGTTCGACATGAACTCCGGTATTAATGTTCAAAGAAAGGTTGGTTGAGCGTTAGTCGGTCACAACACCCTCAATCCGATCCTCAACCTCTTGATATAGCTCCTGGAGCTGCTCAATGTTTTCATCTGAGGTCTCCCAGTAGCCGCGACCATGAACCTCAAGTAGCGTGCTCACAATCTGGCGGAAGCTGTTGGGGTTTAGTTCCAGCAGACGCTTCCGCATCTCAGGGTCATTGATGAAGGTCTCGTTGGCTTCTTCGTAAACGAAATTGTCAACGGAACCGCTGGTAGCACTCCACCCAAGGGTGAAATTTAGGCGCTTGGCCACCTCTCGCACACCCTCATAGCCGGAATCGAGCATGCCCTCGTACCACTTGGGATTCAGCAACTTGGTGCGTGAATCCAAGCGGATGGTCTCACTTAGCGAACGCACCTGAGCGTTAGCCGTGGTGGTGTCAGCGATGTAGCTGGTGGGAGCTTTGCCGTCATCACGTAAACCAGCGATCAGCTTGGTGGGGTCGGAGTCGAAGTAATGGCTTACATCGGTGAGAGAGATCTCAGCCGAATCCAGATTCTGGAAGGTGACATCCGCCGTCCTCATCACGTTCTCAAAAACATCCCGCTTCTGGTTCATCTCACCAGGGTTGTCAGCATTGAACGCGAAGGTCTTGCGAGAGAGATACATCTCCTGCAGCTCAGCTTCTTCCTCCCAAGTGCTGTTTTCAACGGCAAGGTTGACATTGGAGCTGTAGCTGCCGCTGGCGTTTGAGAACACCCGGCAGGCCGCATCTCGGAGGCTCATGCCTTCCTTCTCCGCCTGCTCCAAAGCGTGCTTGCGAACGAAGTTCTGCTCCAGGGGCTCATCCGCCTCAGCCGCCATCTTCACGGCCTGATCAATCAGGGCCATCTGATTGATGAACAGATCGCGGAACACACCGGAACAGTTCACCACCACATCGACCCGGGGGCGTCCAAGTTCTTCCAGAGGAATCAGCTCAAGCTTGTTCACCCGACCCACGGAATCAGGCATCGGCTTGACGCCGACGAACCAGAGAATCTGTGCCAGGGATTCGCCGTAGGTCTTGATGTTGTCGGTTCCCCAGAGCACGCAGGCGATGGTCTCGGGCCAGGCGCCTTGCTCCTCGCGCTGACGCTCGATCAGCTTGTCGACAACACCCTTGGCTGCAGCCACCGCGGCACGAGTGGGAATCGCCTGCGGATCGAGCGCGTGGATGTTCTTGCCGCTGGGGAGCACACCAGGGTTACGAATCGGGTCACCACCAGGGCCTGGAAGGATGTATTCACCATCGAGAGCCTTCAGCAGACTCTCCATCTCCATGTCGGCGCACACCTGTTCAAGGCAGAAGCGCAGGTACGCGAAGAGCTTGTCGAGCTCGGTGAAGTCAATCTGAACGAAGCCAGCACTGCAGCAGGCCCGCAGCCAGGGAGAGGGAAGCTTGACGCCGAACTTGGCAAGCAAGTCGTAGAACCAGCCGAAGCTGTTGCGAAGGCTGACCCTGCCGTCTCGACCGGTGAGCGTGCGAACCATCGCGCCAATCGAAGCGCGAGATGTCTCAGTAATCGTTCGGTTGAGCTCGACATCGGCTAGGACGCCATCATCGTTGCCTTTGTAGATGTCTTCGATGGAGCGGCCCATCGCCTCAGCCAGCAAGCCCGGGAGTGAACGCAAACCATCTTCTTCACGCTCGAGAGCAGCGATGTTCACCAGAGTGGCAACAGCTTCCTCTGCGGTAGGAGGCTTGCCAATGGTGTGAAGTCCACAAGGCAGAAGACGGCTTTCGATCTCCATCAGCTGGCGGTAAACGGCACCCACCAGGGCATCGCGTCCCTCCAATTCGAGGGTCGAAGCATCTTCTTCAGGAAGATCGACGTCCTTATCGAGATTGCACTGACGTGCTGTCTCGATGATGGTGTTAACGATCTGAATGCCGCGGCCACCTTCTCGGAGTTGCTGGTATGAACCGACCAGCTCGCCCAATTCCTTCAGGCCCTTGTAGAGGCCGGAATTTTCTGCGGGAGGTGTGAGGTAGCTAATGGTGGAGGCATAACCACGCCTTTTGGCGATGGTCGCCTCGGAGGGGTTGTTGGCGGCGTAGTAGTAGAGGTTGGGGAGTGCACCGATCAGTGAATCGGGATAACAGGTTTCGCTCATGCCCATCTGCTTGCCGGGCATGAACTCAAGGGAACCGTGGGTGCCGAAGTGCAGCACAGCGTCAGCCTTCCATATCTTCTGCAGATAGGTGTAGTAGGCAGCAAAGCCGTGGTGGGGGCTTGCACTACGGGAGTAGAGCAATCGCATCGGGTCACCTTCGTAGCCGAAAGTGGGCTGAACACCGACGAAAACGTTGCCGAATTGGCGACCGAAAACCAACAGGTTCTGGCCGTCGCTGTTGAGGTTGCCGGGGGGCTTACCCCAGTTCTCTTCCAACCTCTCGGAATAGGGAGTCAAGCGCTCATACTCCTCAACGCTCATCCGATGAGCGATGGACAGCTCGGGCGAGCCCTGCATGGCATCGGCGTCATTGATCACGGCCTCCAGGAGCTCTCGAGGCGTCGAAGGCAAATCCTGCACGTCGTAGCCCTTCGCCTTCATCTCCTGCATCACCCGATGAATGGAGCCGAAGACGTCGAGGTAAGCCGCCGTTCCGACATTTCCTTTGTCGGGAGGGAAGCTGAACACTGTTATGGCCAACTTCTTTTCAGTGCGGGGCTTGATCCGCAGCGATGACCAGCGAATAGCACGTTCAGCGATGGCATCAACCCTGTCTTGGAGGGTGTGCGCCTTGCCGGTGGCATCGTCGCGACCTGAAAGAACGATGGGCTCGATGGCGCCATCCAGTTCCGGAATGGCGATCTGCAGGGCCACCTGCACAGGATGTAGACCAAGGTCGCTCTGTTCCCACTCCTGGGTGGTTTGGAAGACGAGGGGAAGCGCCACCATGTAGGGGCGGTTGAGCTTCTTCAGCGACTCAACCGCCTTCGGGTGGTCCTGACGGGCCGGTCCCCCGACCAGCGCGAATCCGGTGAGAGAGACTATGCCGTCCACCAGGGGCTGCTCAGGATTCAGCGGGTCATAGAAGAAGGCGTTGACAGGCTTGGAAAAGTCAAGGCCGCCGCAGAAGATCGGAATAACGCGGGCGCCACGGAACTCCAATTCCTGGATGGTGGCAACGTAATGCGCATCGTCACCCGTAACGATGTGGCTGCGCTGCAGGACCAGACCGATCATCGGTCCTTTGCGGGCCTCATCGGACAGGTCTGTGCGGCTTGAAGTCCAGTTCAGATATTCCTTAAGGTCCTCGAACATCGAGGGAGCCAAGGGGTGCCAAATGCCGAGGTCGGGGAAAACCTCGGGTTCCGCTACCTCCATCGCTGGACGTTCATCTCCTTCAGCCGCTGGGAACACATATTTGTCCGCCAGCATCAATAGAAAATTACGCAGGTTGTCGGGGGTTCCCCCCAACCAGTACTGGAAGCTCAGCATGAAGCTGCGGGCGTCCTGCGCTTTCTCAACCGGCAAGTACTTGAGGACGGTGGGCAGCGTGTTCAGCAGCTTGAGCATCGCGTCCTGGAAACCAGCGCCTCCGGCTTCCTTCCGCTTCTTCATGAAGCCTGCGATAGCGCTCTTGCTCTGACCGAGCTGGGCCATCGAGAAGCTGCCCAGCTTGTTTAGCCGCATCACTTCTGGCATGGACGGGAAGACCACGGCCGCCTTGAGTCGATCGCGGTGCGGGGCAACGGCGTCCACAACCTTCTGAGCCAGATCTTCAATGAAGATCAAAGAGGCAACAAACACATCGGCCTCAGCCACATCGGCACAGAAGCCGGCGTAGTTGTCGTCGTCGCGGAGTTCTTCGATGAGATAGCCGCTCAGCTCGATCCCGAGATCGCCGCCAGAAGCATTGAGAGCTGTCGCAGCCTTGGTGAGGGCGTTTTGATACTGGGGCTCGAGAACCACATAAACCGCCTTCATGACGGATTTGTGGTTCTGACCCTCCACAGGAGCAACGCGGCGATCGGCGGAGCGGACCTGTGTGAACATCTGCGCGCTTTGAGCAATGTGAAGAACCTTACGGCGACTGGCCCTTCGGGCGCGACGATTTCTGATCGGCCGTTACACGAGCCGACCCATAGGCTTTTAAAGCGTCTGCTGCGCTTTCATGACCGCTCCGATTCCCGTCGTTGTCGCCGGTGCTTTGGGGCGCATGGGCGCCGAGGTGATCAGGGCTGTGGTGGGAGCCAAGGACTGCAGCCTGGTTGGCGCGATCGACAACACCTCCGGCAAAGAAGGAGCAGACGTGGGCTTGGAGTTGGGGCTCGGCGAACTGGAAGTGGCAGTCACGGCCGATTTCGAAGGCTGTCTCTGCGCTGTGAGCCAGTCGGTGCGCGACAGCGGCACCGGCGCAGTGCTGGTGGACTTCACCCATCCTTCGGTCGTATATGAACACACCCGAGCGGCGATCGCCTACGGCGTACACCCCGTGATCGGCACCACAGGACTTTCGCCTGAGCAACTCAACGACCTCACCGAGTTTTCTGTGAAAGCGTCCGTGGGTGGGGCCGTAATCCCCAACTTTTCAGTGGGCATGGTGCTTTTGCAGCAGGCGGCAGCGGCAGCGGCGCGGTTTTATGACCATGCGGAATTGACGGAGTTGCACCACAACCGCAAGGCGGATGCTCCCAGCGGCACCTGCATCAAAACCGCCGAATTGATGGAGGAGCTGGGCAAGAGCTTCAATCCGGAGGAGGTGGACGAGCACGAGTCTCTGATGGGTTGCCGCGGTGGACAGCGGGACAGTGGCCTACGGCTTCACTCCGTGCGGCTGCCCGGCCTGGTGGCTCACCAGGTGGTGATGTTCGGAGCCCCAGGGGAGACCTACACCCTGCGTCACGACACGATCGATCGTTCGGCCTACATGCCCGGCGTGCTGCTGACGGTGCGAAAGGTGGGCAGTCTCGGCAGCCTTGTGTATGGCCTTGAGCGCCTGATCTGAGGGCAAGACCATGCTCATTCCTCTCCGCCCCGGTGAACTGCAGCGACTGATCCCTGCCGTCGCCACTGGCACCCAATTCCGCATCTCCCTCGGCAAACCCCAAGAGGTGCTGCAGCGCCTGATGATCGCCGCTATCGGTGGAGTCATCACGTTCCTGATCTACAACCAGGCGCAACTTGGCAGCCGCTGGGGCCCCGTCTGGCTAGTAACAAGTGTGGTGTTTTTCCTTTATGTGCTTTGGGGCCCGATCGTTCAGGCCGGCCAGCGCAACGCCACCCTGCGGCGCTATCCCGCGGCAGCCCTGTTTGAAGGCGAAGTGGCGGATGTGATGACGCGAGAGCGTGTCGAGAACCGCCACGAGCAGGCCGACAGCCGCGGTCGGCTAGAGCTCGTGGAGAACCGGCGCACCTGGATGCTGCTGGAACTCGAAGACGAGGAGGGTTATCTCGGCCGGGTGGCGTTTCCGATGGAGAAAAAACACCAGTCCATCCGCCGTGGCAGCCTGATTCGCTGCCTGGTGCTTAGTGAACGCAAGGATTTCTCGAAAATCGGAGCCCTCAGCGATGCCTGGCTGCCGGGCCTGCGGATGTGGGTGGGCGAGTACCCCTTCTTGCTGCGCCCTGCCTTTGAAGAGCTGTGCCAGCTCCGCCTGAACAGCCGGCGCTGAACATTTCGTAAACCTGGTTTACACTTCTTAGTAATTCACAACCAGCTCTCATGACTCAATCCTCTGCTTCCACTCCTGTCGTGCGCGGCGCGCAGGTCACCATGGAAGATGGTGGCCGTCTAAATGCCTTTGCCACCGAACCCAGAATGGAGGTGGTTGAAGCGGAGCAGGGTTGGGGTTTCCACGATCGCGCCGAAAAACTGAACGGCCGTATGGCCATGCTCGGCTTCATCTCCCTGCTAGCTACTGAGTTGGCCCTGGGTGGCGAATCCTTCGTTCACGGTCTGCTCGGCCTGGGCTGATTACCTCGCGCTGGATCGGGATGGTTGGCCAGACTCACCGAATGGCCCAATCCCGACCAGAGATTCATGTAATGGGTGCCGGTCCGACCGGTGCCCTCACAGCTCTTGCCCTTGGTCTCCATGGTCAGAGTGTGATCTTGTTTGACCCGCTGACGGCATCAGAACTTCAATCAAGAAGTCGGGCCTACGCCATCACCCACTCGAGCCGTCGACTTCTGTCGTCCTTGGGGCTTTGGAACGATCTGCGCGATACCTTGGTGCCCTTCCGTGACCTGGATTTGCGGGATGATGCAACCAACTCCCGAGTTTTGTTCGGCCAGGACGATCTGGCATCAACCAACCAGACACATGACGGCATTGGTTGGATCCTCGATCACCGTCCATTAATGAGCCTGTTGCTTGCGAGGCTGAAGGGCAATGGCAACGTCGCGATGTATCTGGCCCAACCTTGCCCGGATCCAAGCGCTGATTCCCTGATCGTGGCGGCTGACGGACCTCGATCTCCGACGCGCGAGGCCTGGGGCATCGCTCACTGGGGAATCCGCTATCGCCAGGGATGTCTCACCGCCAAGGTTGCCCTGCGGGGACTCGCCCACGACAGGGCCTGCGAGTTGTTTCGTCCGGAGGGCCCCCTCGCTGTTCTGCCGTTGGGTCAGGGAAACTTCCAGGTGGTTTGGAGCGCACCCTGGCAGCGTTGCGAGCAGCGCAGTACGCTACAGCACAGTGCATTTCTCGATCAGCTGGCCGCTATTCTCCCCCAGGGGATTGAGCCGGACCGTCTGCTTGATCAACCCCGAGCTTTCCCTCAACAATGGCTGCTGGCTCGCCGCTTTCACCGGGGGCGTGGTGTGCTGATCGGCGAAGCCGCCCACCGCTGCCATCCCGTGGGAGGCCAAGGTCTCAATCTCTGCTGGCGCGATGTGGATGGTTTGCTTCGCGCCGTGGAGCAAGGCGGCAGTGCTGCAACGATCGCTCGGAACTACGGGATCAGCCGCTGGCTTGATGTGCTCCAGGTGGGTTTGGCGACGGATCTTCTTGTGCGCGTGTTTTCCAACCGCCAACCGCTGCTGCTTCCCCTGCGGCGCTTGGCGCTGCTGCTGCTGAAGCAGTTCTCTGGGTTGCGCCGACTCAGCCTGCGGGCCATGAGTGACGGGCCCATGCAGGTTTGGCAGGCCTTGCCAAACTGACTCAATAGCCGGTCGCGACCATGGTTATGTCCAGTCAGCGGCAACCCCCAGCAACCGAGGCCCTGCTGCACTTTCTTCAACGCCGGTTGGGGTTGAGCCCCAGCGCCCTTGAACTGGGGCAACGCCAGGCAGAACTGGAACAAGCCCCCCTCCCGATCGTGCTTTGGAGCTTCGGGTTGTTGAGCTTGAAGCAGCTGGAAGAGGTCTTCGACTGGCAGAACAGTCAGCCGTAACGCAACAACGCTTCTACGGGTTGCCCTTCGGGCAACGCTTGGCGCCCCCCGAGCCCCTCCAGCTCGATCACGAACGCAAAACCCACCAAACAACCGCCGGCCTGCTCCACCAGTTGACCCGTCGCTGTAGCCGTTCCACCAGTGGCCAGCAAATCGTCCACCACCAGCACCCGCGGTGAATTCTCAAACGCATCAGCTTGAATCTCCAGCCGATCGGTGCCGTACTCCAGGGCGTAGTCCAGACCAACCACCCCACCGGGCAGCTTTCCAGGCTTCCGCACAGGCACGAAGCCAAGCCGTCGGTCGCTGGCCAAGGGTGCCCCAAAAATGAAGCCCCGGGATTCGATCCCCACGATCAGATCAGGCTTCACCAGGTCGCAGACCCGGCCAAGCTGCCGGATCACCTCGGCCATGGCCTCTGGTGAACGCAGTAGCGGGTTGATGTCTCGAAACAGAATTCCAGGCTTGGGAAAGTCTGGAATTGAGCGAATGTGCGACTGAAGATCCAAATCCAGGTGACGCAATGGCAGTGCCCCTGGCATCATCGCAGCCATGAGGTTTGTCAAGGCCTAAAGCATTGCAAACACATTGTTATGACTGGGTTCTAGCGGAGTAGTACGACAGGGTTCTACGACAGTTAAACGACAGCAGAACTGCAGAGGGGGGGGGGTATGGGGGAGTTTGCAAAGTGATG
>QCSL01000061.1 GCA_003209165.1 Synechococcus sp. AG-670-B23
AGGGCTTTTTCAGAGTCTTATCCGACTCTTAGTCAGCGAACGCTTCCTCAAACCGTATCCACAGTGCGTCGGGGTCTTCCAGACCCACCGACACGCGGAGCAGATCAGCCGGCACACCGCACTGCTTTGCCCAGTTCAGTTCGTCGTAGTGGGCCAGCTGGGTGTAGGGGCAAACGAGGCTGAAATGGGCGCCAAGGCTGGGGCCTTTGCTGATCCGAAGCGAGTCATAAACTCGCTTAGTGCGCTCCTGGCCATCCTTCAGTTCGAAGGAGAGCAGGCAGCCGTGGCCTGCTCCATTGCGCATCAAGGCGCGGAAGTTGGGGCAGTTTTTCGGATGCAGCACCCGTTGTACGGCCGGATGGCTGTCGAGTCGTTCCGCCAGTACCAGGGCATTGGCATCCAGTTGCGGCACCCGCTGGAGTACATCTCGGCTGGCAATCTCCAGGGCGATGGCATCGGCGTCGCTCAGCGGGGCAATGATTGGAACTGCCTTCAGCAGGGGGGAAGCCCAGGGTGACTGCGGACTCACCAGCACACTGCCGGCCATCACATCCCCGCGCCCGGCAAAGCTCTTGGTGAGCGAAGTGAAGATCAGATCGGTATGTGGCAGGGCATTGAGGTTGATGCCGGTGCCGATCGTGTCATCGGCAATCACCGGAATGCCTCGGCTGCGGGCCAGGGCTGACACGCCGGGCAGATCCACACAGCGCAGCAGCGGGTTGCTGGGCAGCTCCACAATCACGGCCGCCGGCTGGAGGTGATCCAGCGCCGCTTCCACCTCGGCAAGGCTCTGTGGCTGTAACAAGACGCTACCGTGAAAAACCACCTGCGGCTGCTTCAGCACATCCACGTAGGGGAAGCCCAGCTGCAGCGTGGGCCGACCCGGCCGCAGCGTCTGGATGGCGCTGAGCGCCGCATGCAGCCCAGCCATTCCCGCCGGATGCAGGCTGATCTGTTGGGCGTTGACCCCATGGATGTCGGCCAGCCGTTGTCGAATGTCACGGCGGGCCGCTTCACCGGATTCATTGCTGGGGGCCGCCTCCTTCCCCAGGGCGATGGCTGCCTGGCGGGAGGAGAGGCCCAGGCCGGTGTGCTGCCAGAACGCTTTGGCATGGGGGCTGGCCTCTGCATCGCTGCGCAGGCAGAACACGCCAGCGATGGCAATCAACTCTGAGTGGCCGTCCGGTCCCTTGCGTTGGCAATGGGCCAGGGCTGCCTGTGCTGCCGCTTCGGTGGGGTAGGGCCAAACCTTTGTGCCTGCAAGCTCCGATCGCTGAACCAGTTGTTGGATCAGCGGATGCAGGCCGAAGCGGGGATAGATCGTCTTCAGGGCAGCGCGGCAGGCCGGATCTTTTTCCTCGTAGGCGATCACATCACGCCAGCGCGGCAGCGCGACGGACACTGCATGGGGGGAGTCCGGCAGGGGGTGGCCGAGATCAGAGCCCTGCCAGGCCGGATCGCTGAGCAGATTCCGGGGACTCACGCCAGCAGCTCCAGGGCTTGGTCCAGATCAGCCTGCAGATCGGCGAGGTCTTCACAGCCCACTGAGAATCGCACCAGGCCATCGTCAATTCCCAACTTGGCCTTCACTTCGGCCGACACTGCGGCGTGGGTCATGGTGGCGGGGTGGCAGATCAGGCTTTCGATGCCGCCCAGGCTTTCGGCCATGGTGAACCAGCGCAGTTGCTTGCAGAGGGCATAGGTCTGCTCCTGGCTGGCGTTAAAGCTCACCGTCACGATGGCGCCACCAGCGCGCATCTGACGGGTTGCTACCTGATGCTGAGGGTGATCACTGCGGTGGGGGTAACGCACCCAGTTCACCTTGGCGTGCCTGGCCAGTTGATCGGCCAGGTCCGCAGCATTGGCCATCTGCTGTTTGAGCCGCAGCGGCAGGGTCTTGATGCCCCGCGTGATCAGCCAGCAATCAAAGGGGGAGGGCTGCAAGCCCAGGGCCTTCTGGGAGAACACCATCTTTTGGTGCCACTCGGGATCGTTGGTGCAGACGGCTCCACCTAGGGCATCGGAGTGGCCGTTGATGTATTTGGTCGTGCTGGTGAGGGAGAGGGTGGCCCCCAGATCCAGGGGGCGCTGCACCAGGGCGGTGGCGAAGGTGTTGTCGACCACCACGGGGATGCCCAGAGGTTGGGTGATCGCGCAGACCGCTTCCAGGTCGATCACCTTGAGTAGGGGGTTGGTGGGGCTCTCCAGCCACACCATCGCCGGCTGGCTGGTATGGATCACCTCTAAGGCTTCAGTTTGGGTGAAGTCCACCCACTGGGTGCGAAGGCCGAACTTGGCAAACACCTGCTCGAACAGACGCACGGTGCAGCCGTAGAGGTTCTCTTCGCAGAGCACCAGATCGCCCTGTTTCAGTTGGGACACCACAGCGGTGATGGCGCTAACACCTGAGGCGAAGACGGTGGCATGGGCGCAGCCTTCGACCGACGCCAGCACCCCGTCAAGAATGCGGAAGTTGGGGTTGCCGGAACGGGTGTAATCGAACCCGCCGGCGTTGCCATGGGCAAAGGTGCTGGTGGGAAAGATCGGCGGCATCACCGTTCCGGTGTCTCCCGCAAAGCTGTCTCCGTGGTGGATCACCCGGGTGTTGTTGCCTGCTTGCACGGACGATCCGTCGATTCGGACAGGCTAAGAAACCGCGTCTCCCTACCCAATAAAAAACCCCCGCCTTGTGGCGAGGGTTGATGACGATCGTTTGGGTTGAACCGGTGGATCAGTCGAGGTCGGGCATGCCGAGCACAGGCTCTGCCTCACGGCTGATGCCTTTCTCGAAGCCAGCAGCCGCTGCGCGAGCGCGGCCGGCGTGCCAGAGGTGGCCAACGAGGAAGAAGAAGGCGAGCGTAAATTGTGCAGCACCCAGCCACTGGCGGAGGTTCACGTAGTTCACCGAGTTGGGCTCGGTGATGATGCCGCCCACAGAGTTGAGGGAGGCATTGGGAGCGTGGGTCATGTACTCAGCCGCACGGCGCACCTGCCAGGGCTGAATATCATTTTGGAGTTTGTCGAGGCTGAGACCATTAGGGCCACGCAATGGCTCCAGCCAGGGACCACGGAAGTCCCAGAAGCGCATCGTTTCACCGCCGAAGATAATTTCACCCGTAGGTGAGCGCATCAGGTACTTACCAAGTCCTGTTGGGCCCATGGCGGAACCGATGTTGGCTCCAAGGCGCTGGTCCCGAACCAGGAAGGTAAAGCTCTGAGCCTGGGATGCCTCAGCATTTGTGGGGCCCCAGAACTCGGAGGGATAAGCGGTGTTGTTGAACCAGATGAAAGCTGAGCAGACGAAGCTCATAAAGCTCAGAGCGCCCAGGCTGTAGCTCAAGTAGGCCTCACCGTTCCAAATGAAGGCACGACGGACCCAACCAAAAGGCTTGGTGATGGCGTGCCAGATGCCCCCGAAGATGAGGGTCAGACCCAGCCAAATATGGCCGCCGATGATGTCCTCCATTGAGTTCACACCGATGATCCAGCCCTCTCCTCCGAAGGGGGCGCGGAACAGGTAGCCAAAGATCACGCCTGGATCGAGGGTCGGGTTGGTGATCATGCGGACATCACCGCCGCCAGGGGCCCAAGTGTCGTAGACACCGCCGAAGAACATGGCCTTGAAGACCAGTAGTAGGCAGCCGACGCCCAAAAGGATCAAGTGATAACCAATGATGTTGGTCATCTGATTTTTGTCACGCCAGTCCTGAGAGAAGAAGGAGGAATAGTTCTCCAAGATCTCCGGACCACGCAGGGCGTGGTAGAGGCCCCCGAGGCCGAGAACAGCGGAACTAATCAGGTGCAGAACACCGACCACGAAAAAGGGGAAGAGATCAGTGACCTCACCGCCGGGGCCGACGCCGTAGCCAAGGGTGGCGACGTGGGGCATGCAGATGAAGCCCTGCTCGTACATGGGCTTGTCGAAGGTGAAGTGGCTCACCTCGAATAGCATCATTGCGCCGGCCCAGAACACCATCAGCCCAGCGTGGGCCACGTGGGCACCAAGCAGTCGGCCGGACAGGTTGATCAGACGGGCGTTGCCAGACCACCAGGCATACCCGGTGGATGGAAGGTCTTTGCCGCCAGTGGCGCCAAGACCGGGATTAGAGAGCGTTACCACGGGGCAGAACCTCTTCAGGGAAGACGAAGTTTTCGTGAGGCTGGTCAGCCGGTGCCATCCAGGCACGCAGACCTTCATTCAGAAGGATGTTCTTGGTGTAGAAGGTCTCGAATTCGGGATCTTCTGCAGCGCGGATTTCCTGTGACACGAAGTCGTAGGCGCGCAAGTTGAGGGCCAGGCCGATGATGCCGATGGAGCTGGTCCACAGGCCCATCACAGGCACGAACAGCATGAAGAAATGCAGCCAGCGCTTGTTGGAGAAGGCGATACCGAAGATCTGACTCCAGAAGCGGTTGGCGGTGACCATGGAATAGGTCTCTTCTTCCTGAGTGGGCTCGAACGCCTTGAAAGTGTTGGCCTGCTCACCGTCCTCAAACAGGGTGTTTTCCACGGTGGCGCCATGAATGGCGCAGAGAAGTGCACCGCCGAGGATGCCGGCGACGCCCATCATGTGGAAGGGGTTCAGAGTCCAGTTATGGAAGCCCTGGAGGAATAGAAGGAAGCGGAAGATCGCTGCCACACCGAAGGAGGGCGCGAAGAACCAGCTGCTTTGGCCGAGGGGGTACATCAGGAAGACGCTGACGAACACCGCAATCGGACCGGAGAAGGCAATGGCGTTGTAGGGGCGGATGCCGACCAGACGAGCGATCTCGAACTGACGAAGCATGAAGCCGATCAGTGCGAAGGCGCCATGCAGGGCCACGAAGGCCCAGAGGCCACCGAGCTGACACCAGCGAACGAAATCACCTTGGGCTTCAGGGCCCCAGAGGAGAAGCAGGCTGTGACCCATCGCATCAGCGGGGGTGGAAACAGCTGCGGTAAGGAAGTTGCAACCTTCCAGGTACGAGGAGGCAATGCCGTGGGTGTACCAGGAGGTGACAAAGGTGGTGCCTGTCAGCCAGCCACCGATGGCCAGGTAGGCCGTTGGGAGAAGAAGGATGCCGGACCAGCCGACAAAAACGAAGCGGTCGCGCTTGAGCCAGTCATCGAGGACGTCAAACCATCCCCGCTGTGGCGCGCGTCCTACAGCGATCGTCATGAGAGGTGAACGGTGCGGAAGCCGCAGGCTGTTGGATACGCCGCGACCTTAACAATCTTCAAGCGACCTGCGGGGCTGATTTGCTTGAGCTGAAACCCCCTGTATCGCTTTGTTTCTTAGGGATTTATTCCTATTTGGTCGCCGCGGCCTTTCTGCAGTCACAATGGCGCTTCGTTCTGGCTGGGTCATGTCCGCAGCAGTGCTCGAGCAACCCGTGCTCGGCTCCCGTCGTCTCTCGAATTACCTGGTGGCCTCGGCCGTCACCATTGGCGGCGTGGGCTTCCTCTTGGCTTCGCTGTCGAGTTATCTCGGTCGCGATTTGCTTCCCCTAGGGCATCCCGCTGCTCTGGTGTTTGTGCCCCAGGGATTGGTGATGGGGTTGTACAGCCTTGCCGCGGCGTTGCTGGCCACCTACCTCTGGTATGTGATCGCTGTGAACGTGGGCGGTGGTAGTAATCGCTTCGACAAAGACGCCGGAGTGGTGACCATCAGCCGCCAAGGTTTCCGAAAACCGGTTCTGGTGGAGATTCCTCTCAAGGATGTCAAGGCGGTGAAGGTGGAGGTCCGCGATGGGTTCAATGCGCGACGTCGAGTCGCCCTGAGAATCCAGGGGCGCCGAGACATGCCGCTCACCCGGGTTGGTGAACCGCTTCCTCTGGCGCAGCTGGAGCAGGACGGCGCTGAACTGGCCCGCTTCTTGGGCGTCAACCTCGAGGGGCTCTGATCCGATGCTTCGCCTTCGTTTCTGGACGCTGCTACTGCTCATTCCCTTGCTGGTGAGCTGCAGTCCCTCCCCGCGCGCTTCGGTCGTAACGGGTTGTGCCGATGCTCAGGCGGCCTGCCTGCAGGGGCTGGCCACCGTCACCATGCAGACGAGCCAGGGCGAGTTCAAGATTCAAGTGAACGGTGATGCCGCTCCCCTTACATCCGGCAATTTCGTTGATTTGGTGCGGCGCGGCACCTACGACGGAACGATGTTCCACAGGGTTGTTCGCGAGCCTGTGCCCTTTGTGGTTCAGGGGGGGGATCCACAATCCAGTGATCGATCAGTTCCCCTGGGGCAACTCGGCACGGGCAGCTTTGTCGACCCCAACAACGGTCAGGCGCGGATGATCCCGCTTGAGATCAAGTTTCGATCCGAGGCGCAGCCCCGTTACAGCAGGATCAGCACCAACCCGGCCGATCTTGATGATCTGCAGCTGACCCATGAGCGTGGTGCGGTGGCCATGGCCCGCTCCCAGGCTCCAGATTCTGCCAGCGCTCAGTTTTATGTGGCGTTGCGTCCCTTGCCGGAGCTGGATGGTCGTTATGCCGTCTTCGGCCGTGTGGTGGATGGCTTGGAGGTAGTGGATGCGATCCAGCAGGGAGATCGCATCACCAAGGCTGCGTTAGAGGAGTGAACTCAGGCCGGCACGCGGCTCTGGCTTGGGGATACCTTGAGCATTTCTGTGTTCACGCCTGAAGCCCGCTCAAGGGCCACCTTGCCGGTGCGGGCGATTTCCAGAATGCCGAAGGGAGCCATTAATCGTTCAAGGGCCACCAGTTTCCCGGGATCTCCCACCACTTCCAGGGTCATTGCTTCATCGGCTACGTCCACGACCTTTGCCCTGAACACCTGAACGAGTTCGAACACGGCGCCCCGGGATGCTGCTGGCGCTGAAACTTTGAGCAGCATCAGTTCCCGTTCCACCGCCGGGCGCTGGGTCAGGTCGAGGACCTGAAGCACATTCACCAGCTTGTCCAACTGTTTGGTCATCTGCTGGAGCGTCTGGTCATCGCCCTCCACCACCATCGTCAGGCGCGACTGCCCTTCGGCCTCCGCTGGGCCGACAGCAAGGCTGTCGATGTTGAAGCCGCGTCGGGCGAAGAGTCCTGCGATCCGGCTGAGTGCGCCGGATTCGTCCTCAACCACCACCGAAAGGGTGTGTTTCATCGCCGCTGGTCGTCCCCTGCCGGTCTGGTCCTCCCAAGTTACGGTCCAGCCAGGGCAACAACACAGCGAGGAAGCGTTCGGGCGCTTCGTCATGGGGGCAGTGACCACAGCGATCCAGCACTTGAAGCTCGAGTTTTGAATGGCTGGCGACTACGGATTCCCCGATGGCCAGGGGCACAAATCGATCCTGACGGCCCCAGACCAGAAGCATGGGCACCCGCAGTTGCTTGAGCAGGGCGGGGGCGGTGGCGCCTCGGGGACGGTTGGCCATGCCCAGGCTCATCCCCCGCAGGGCCCGGGCTGCGGTGGGGCGCCTGGCAGGACGGGCAATCAGCTGCAGCAGCTCTGGGTCGGATTGGATCGAATGCCAGTAAGCCCCTTGAAGCCCGGCTTTAAGCAAGGCAGTACGAGCGATTAAGGGCACCACAAGCTCAAGCGGGAGAAGGTGCAGCGCCAGCCTGAGCAGGCTCCGCTGCAAACGCCGTCGCCAGGGCGCCCGTCGTTTCGGCAGCGGTTGAATCAGGGCAGGGTCCGGCAGGGGTGCGGCGATCACCGCCCGCACCTTTTCAGGCTCGAGCACCGCGGCGGTGAGCGCGGTCAGGCCCCCCAGGGAATTGCCAATCACCACCGCTTGTCCTTGAACCACCTGATCGAGGAACGCACTCACCTGCAGAGCCCAAAGCCGGTTGTCCATCGGCTGCGCTGGCTGGGCGGACTGTCCGAAACCCAGTAGATCCAGGCTGTAGACCCGCCAGCCCTGATCAGCTAAACGCGGCGCGCAGTGGCGCCAGTGTCCGCTAGCGGCGCCGAAACCGTGCAACAGAAGCAGAGCGGGGCCTGCTTCAGGGCCGCTGACCCGCCAGTGGCAGGCCCACTCTCTCCACTGCCAGGTGCTCTGGACACCCCACTCGGCAGTCTGGACAGCAGCAGGCGGCACCCTTCTGACCTCAATCAATCATCACTATCGCGAAGGTTTGGCTGAGCTCAGCCTTGGTCCAGGCTTTTTCAGGCCCGAGTCGCGTCCAGCTCGGGACCTGTCGGTGTTGCTGGCCCGTCACCAGAGCCTCCACGCTAAGGAGCCCCTTCGCTGGCTTGATCTGATGGCCGGTTGCGGGATCCGTGCCCTGCGCTGGGGGCTGGAGGCGCTGGGCAATCCGGCCGTTGAGACAGAGCTCTGGATCAACGATGGGGATCCCGACCGGTTGCCGCTGATCCAGGCCAATGTGCAAGCGCTGGGGTGTTCAACCCGGCTCACGGCTGACGCCGCAGACATGCTGCTGCACCGGGCGATTGTTCAGCGCCACTGGTTCGACTTCATCGACCTTGATGCCTTTGGCGCTCCTGGGCCTCTGATTCAGCCGGCGCTTCGGGCCCTTCGCTTCGACGGTCTGTTGTTTCTGGCCTCTACTGATGGCCGCTCACCCACCGGCCACGACCGTGCGGGCGCCATTCGAAGCCTCGGGACTGCCGCTCGCGCTCACCCCTCCAGCTGGGAAATGGCCCTGCGGCAGCTGATCGGGCTGGTGGCGCGGCAAGCCTGGATGCTGGGGCGGGGGCTGCAGCCTCTGTTCAGCTTCAGTGAAGGCCGAACCTTTCGCCTTGCCCTGCGACTGCGGCACCAGATTCCAGGGGGCGATGAACAGAAGCTTGGGATGGTGGCCCGTTGTGAGCGCTGCGGTGCTCAACGGGTGCAACCTCTTTTGAAGCTCAGCGGCTGGCCGGTTTGTGATTGCGCGGATGGTCAGGGGCGGTGGAGCATCAGCGGCCCGTTGTGGATCGGTCCATTGCAGGAGACGCACCTGTTGCAGCAGCTGATTTTCGATGCTCAGGAGCTGGGGTGTCAGCAGATCAGCCCCGCCACCCTTCGCATGATGCATCGCCTGCAGGCGGATTCCGGGGATGGCCCCACGGTCTGGCCCACCGATGAGCTGGCACGTCGGCTGGGCATCGGCGGACCGCCAGCTCTGGGGCCATTGGTGGAGGCGCTCCAAGCTGCGGGCTATCGCGCCAGTGCCAGTGGCATCATGCCGGGGCAGGTGCGAACCGATGCGGAATTAAAGCAGCTGTTACAGATCTGCACCAGCCTGCGGGGGGAAGGGATTTAAATGGGCGGGCGATCGCTTTGCCCAGACTATGGCTGCTGAGATTTTTGGAACTGCTGCGATCTTCTGGGTGTTGATTCCCATCGGCCTCGCTGGCGGTGCGCTGCTCCTGAAACTGCAAGGCGACGACTGAAGTAGTCGCTTTAAAGCGAGGGCCATTAGGCTCCCCATCTCGTGAGGAAAGTGCCGATGCAAGTGCTTGTGGTGGGTGGCACGGGCACCCTGGGACGACAGATTGCCCGTCGCGCCCTTGATGCCGGCCACCAAGTGCGCTGCATGGTGCGGACCCCCCGCAAAGCTGCTTTCCTGCAGGAATGGGGTTGTGAGCTGACCCGGGGAGATTTGCTGGAGCCCGACAGCCTCGATTACGCACTCGAGGGCATGGATGCCGTGATCGATGCATCCACCAGTCGCCCCAACGATCCCCGCAGCATTTACGAAACCGATTGGGACGGAAAGCTCAATCTCCTGCGCGCCTGCGGACGTATTGGGGTCAAGCGTTTTGTCTTTCTTTCCTTGCTGGGTGCCCATCAGCACCGCGATGTTCCCTTGATGGACATCAAGGCCTGCACAGAGAAGCTGCTGGAGTCTTCGGACCTCGACTACACGATCCTGCAGGGGGCCGCCTTCATGCAGGGGGTGATCAGTCAGTTCGCAATCCCTGTTCTGGAGAGCCAGACCGTCTGGGTCAGTGGTAGTCCCACGGCCATTGCCTACATGAATACCCAGGATATGGCCCGCTTCGCAGTCGCGGCCCTCGAGCGCTCAGAAACCGTGCGCGGCACTTACCCGATTGTCGGTCCCAAGGCTTGGAACACAGGTGAACTGGTGCAGCTCTGTGAACGCTGTAGTGGCAAGACAGCCCGTGTGTTTCGGGTGCAGCCCTTCCTGATGAACCTGATGCAGGGGGTGGCGTCCTTCTTTGAAGCCGCCGTCAACGTGGCGGAGCGCCTGGCTTTCG
>QCSL01000062.1 GCA_003209165.1 Synechococcus sp. AG-670-B23
CATGAAGATCTCATCGAAACGCCCCTTCCGCAGCAGCTCCGGTGGCAGCTTCTCGACACCGTTGGCTGTGGCGACGACGAACACCGGTGACTGTTTTTCGGCCATCCAGGTGAGCACGTTGGCCAGAACCCGCTGGGTGGTGCCGCCGTCACTGCGGCCATCCCCCCCGAAGCCCTTGTCGATCTCATCGATCCAGAGCACGCAGGGCGCCATCGCTTCAGCCCGTTGGATCATCTCGCGGGTGCGTGCCTCGCTGGCCCCCACCAAGCCCGCGAACAGACGCCCCACATCAAGACGCAACAGGGGCATCGACCAACTGCAGGCGATTGCCTTGGCCGTGAGAGATTTCCCTGTGCCTTGAGGACCCACGAGCAGGACTCCACGGGGCAGAGGCAGTCCGAAAAGTCGTGCATCTTCCGAGAATGCCCGGTGCCGCTGGTTCAGCCAGGTTTTGAGACCGTCGAGGCCTCCGATGGCTTCGGTGCCTGCATCGCTACGGCAGAACTCAAGCACCTCACTGCGGGCAATCGTCTGGCGTTTTTCGTCTAGAACGTCTTGCAGGTCCTCTGGCCCCAACTGGCCGCGGAGGGCCAGGGCACGGGCCGCTACCTGGCGTACTCGCATCTCGCTGAGGCCGCTGCAGGCCTGAGCCAGTTCATCCAAGACGGGAGCTGGCAGGGGACTCCCGCTGTTGGTGCTGATGCTGCTGATCAATCGGCGCAGGTCGTTGTTATCGGGAAGGGGGAGATCCAGCAGTGTGAGGCTCTCTTCCAGATCATCTGGGGGTGTCCATTGCCCGCAGCACAGTACCAGCGTGTGCGGGGTGCTGCGCAGTGATGCTTCGAGATTCCGCAGCATCCTGGCCACACCGGGGTCATCGCAGAAACGATGAAAATCCTTGGCGAGCAGCAGGGTTGGGCTGTCCGCATCCCGTTGCTGGAGCCACTGCAGCATGGCCATCGGTTGACGGCTCCCTTGGCCGTCGGCATTCACCGGCCCGCTGATGCCGTCGATGAAATTCCAGCAGACCAGCTGGCGTGCAAGCCGCTGAGCCGCCTCCCTCAGCAGGCTTTCCACCCGGGCTTCCTCATTGCTGCGGACCCAGATCAAGGGCGTGCGCGCACGCACCAGAAGGTCGATCTGGTGTTCCCAGGCGGCACTGCTCATGGCTGGTTCATCTGCTGCTGGAGCTGTTGCAGGGCCTGCCAGCGCGGATCCACGTCATTCGTCTTGGTGTTTGGGATCACGGGCTGCTGCTGTAGTCCCGGAGTTCCAGGGCAGTGGTCGCCGCAGTCATTCACTACGGGGAGCAGCAGATTGAGCTGTTCAAAAGCCCATTGCTGGGGATCAAATTGACCGCGTGGATCGAGAACGTCCACCAGACCTTCCATTTCGGTGAGCTCTCCGGAAAGTTCCAGCTCGTCTGCCGTCGGTTGCTCGTCTCCCAGCCAGATCAGTTCCGAAGGCGTGCAGCTGAGCTTCTGATTGAACTGATTCAGGCAGCGATCGCAGCACAGGGTCACAATCGTGTTCAGGTTTCCTTGAACCGCCAAGACGTTGCCGCGGTGCTCTGCGGAGACATGGCCTCGAACCGGTGTGAGCGAGGGGAGCTCATCGAGCTCACCCTCTACGTTCCAGAACTTTGCAGTGCCGAGGGCCCGGAGCTCCTGGAGGGGAACAGGCTCCAGTGCCTCGATCACTTGCCCTTCGGTTCAAATGGCAGCCGCGAACTACCTGAGCTGGCGGAGACCGTCACCGTTTTCTGGGCCATTTGCTGATCCAGAATTTTCTGGAGGTTGTCGGGCAGTGCCTCTTTGGTGAGGATGAAGGTCTGCAGACCTTGGAAAATGTTGGCGATCAGCATGTAGAGCAGCACGCCGGCGGGGAGTGGGAAGAACAAAAACATCCCAGTGATCATCACTGGAGTAATTTTGTTGGCCGTGGACTGCTGAGGGTTGGCAGGCATGCCCATGCCCGACAGCAGTTGAGATATGAATAACGTGATGCCGAAGCCGGCAACGAGAATGGCGATATCCCAATTGATGGCACCGTCGGCGTAGAACCCGACCTGGCCCAGGGCTTTGATGAACAGGAAGCCGCTGCGGGCTGCCAGGCCAGGAATCTTCGCTTCAACGGTTGCATCACCAGCGGCGAGGGCTGTAATCGTGCCGTCCGCACTGACGCTGACGATGTCGTCGCCCTTGGTCACCCCCCATGTGGGGGAAAAACGACCAGGGTTCTCAACATCCGTAAGCACGTCGCTGAAAGCGCGGCCGTCTTTCGTGTGAAGGTTCACTGTGGCGCTGTCACCAACGCCGATCTTGGTGCCCCGCGGCAGGCTGGCAATCACAGGCACATGGTCGGTTTCAGCAATGAAAATGGAATGGCTAGCGCTGTTGAAAGGTTTGGGTTCGACGGCAGCGATCTGGTCCGCCGGCAACACCTTCATGTTCAAGGTGTAGGGGACGTCGGCGAAAGGTGACCCCCGCAAGGTCGCAAAGAGTGCAAACAGGATTGGCATCTGCACCAGCAGAGGCAGGCATCCCGCCAAGGGGCTGCCAAATTCCTTCATCACATTGCCCAGTTCCTCCTGCTGTTTTTGAGGATTGTTGGCGTAACGGCTTTTGATCTCAGCCTGCCGTTTCTGAATCACCGGTTGGGCAATGCGCATGCGCCGGGCGCTACGAATTGATCCTGCGCTCAGGGGGTAGAGCGCGATCCGGATGACGAGGGTGAGGGCGACGATGGCCAGGCCATAGCTTGGAACCAATCCATAGAAAAAGTCCAGGATTGGAATCAGCAGGTTGTCGGAGATGTATCCGATCACGTTGAAGAAACGGGAGGGTGGGACGTTGTGAGCCAGTGTGCATGAACAGCTGCACTTAGGCGGCGAAACCTTCAGTCGATTTCTCTTTGGCTTTGGCCGCACGGCTGTTGATGCGCTCGAGGATATAGGCCTCCACCTCCCGGAATCGGGGCATCGAGCGCAGCTCGAGTCTGGCGCCATCCTTGAGCACCAACACCATGTCTCCCCAGGCACCGAAGCCACGGGGCACGGTGCGCACCTCACTGATCTGCGAATAAACCACCTGGGTTTTGTCTTTGCCCATCCATCCACCCGTCACTGAGATGCGGCGACTGGTGATGCGGAAGCGCAACCACAGGGCCCGGACAACGGCCCCAATGGTGAAGGGAAGGCCGATCACCGTGACGCCGAGCAGCAGGTTGAAGATCAGATCTCCGCGGGCTGGCCCACCGTCGTACTGGACATCTTCCTGAATGCTGGTCATGGATCCAGTCCGGCGCTTCTCAGAAGACTGTCGCATTCTTCGTGCAACTGTGTGGGTTCGGCTTCCGCGGCTTCCGGGCGAAGGCTGATCAACAGCCACCGGCCCGCCAAGTCGTTTCGTTCTACAAAACGTCGACGCAGGTGGTCATGCAAAAGGCGCCTCAGACGATTCCGCGTTACTGAGCTCTTGCTCACTTTGTTGCTGATCACCAGAGCGCAGCGGCAGGTCTTCTCTCGGATGCTCCGCAACTCCCGGCGGAGCAGGTTGGAATCACCAGCAGCAACACGCAGAACCATCAGCGTTCCCTGCTCGCGCTTGGAAGATCGGTGCAAAAGGTTGAAGCATCGGTGCCCGCGCAGTCGCATGGAGGCGGGAAGGGCCATCAACCAATCCTATTTGGAGGGGTGGAGGGGCTGAGGATGGGAAAAATCCTCCTTCTGGATTCATCCCAAACCATCAAGCTGCGAGGCGGGCGCGGCCACGCTTGCGACGCGTCCGGATCACGCGACGGCCGGTGTGGGAGCGCATCCGTACACGGAAACCCGAGACGCGCTTCCTCTTCCGGTTTGTTCCCCCGAGGGTGCGCTTGGTCATGGACGTCTCCTGGCTACCGGCCGATCTGAATCTGTGATTTTATCAGTCAGTCCACATCGATTAGCCAGCTGCCGCGATAGCCGGACATCGGCACATCACCGGGGGCCTGCACCAGCGCGTTGAACTGATACATGCGCTTCCCTTGAGGATTAAATAGTTTGATCGAGAGCGAATAGTCGCCGTCTGAAGGCAGCGGAGTGTCGGGGAAGACGACAATCTCCGTCTGGTCTTCGTTGACCTCGATTACGGCTGGGATCTCTTCCAAGCACTTGCTACGGCTCATCATTCCTCCAACGTTGGTGCGGCACAGGCGCATGCGGTGGGGTTTCAGCTTGGAGTCGAAATAGTCCGGCACGGTGATTGTGAGTTTGAGGATCGCCGTCTTGCGGTCCTTTTTGCGCAAGGTCAGGAACCACTCCGACCGGTCGTTTTCAATGTTGGATGTTTGGTAGTAATAGAGCTTGCGGTAGTCGCGGTCCGTGTCCCAGCGGAATTCCATCAGTCCCGGTGTGCCCTGGGCTTGAGCGATCTGCTCGGGAGCTCCGGTAAGCGTTGCGCCGATAAGAAGAGCCGCCGCTGTGCCGGCTCCAGCAAGCAATCGTCTAGTGGTGGAACGGGCCATAGGAAACGTTTTGATAACGGGATTCTCCTGAGTCCAATCGCTGGTCGGTGATCTCAGGGGTCGGAGGCTGATCTGTCAGTTGTGACCAGATCTATCTGGCCGGAGCCGCTGCGCGTCGCCTTGATAAGGATGCACCGGTTGCTGGTCCTGCGGGATCCAGGCGTGGGCCAGAACACGGATGCAGCGGGCGAGGTCTCCTTGAACCGCCATTTGCTGGCAGTCAAGCAAGGCAATGGCGTCCCAGCCGGGCCGCCGCCGTGCAATGGCGGCTGGAAAACAGGCGTCGAGATCAGCCGTCACCGAGAAGGTCACCGACACCAGCTGGTCGGGGGTCAGACCATTGCGATCGACAAGGGCATCCATCAGGGCGCTGACCGCCTCTTCGATGGCCTTCGTGCTGTTCTCCACGCAGGTGGTGGCCCCACGCAGTCCTCTCAGAACAAGGGGTGAGCTGCTCATGGGCGGTACAGCCAAAGCACTTGACCGCTCCCCATCAACTCGATCAAGAGGCGCTGCTGCAGTTGATGCAAGAGCTGGGATCCCGGCAACAGGCCGCTTAGTTTGCGGCGTTGCTTACCTAAGGTGACGGGACGGATGTCGTCCTCGTCGAGATCGGCCAGCTGCGCCGCGAGGCGAAGGGCATGGTCCTCGTCGCCGAGTTCATCCACCAAGCCCAAGGCCTGCGCTTGTTCTCCACTGAACACGCGTCCATCGGCGAAGCGCTTTACCGCCTCCACCTCAAGTTTTCGCCCCTGCGCGACAACCCCAACGAACTGGCCGTAACTGCTGTCGATCAGCTCTTGCAGCAGAGTGCGTTCGGCCTCGCTCAGCGGGCGATCCGGAGAAAGGATGTCCTTGAACGGACCACTCTTCACCGTGTCGAAGCGAATCCCGATCCTTTCGAACACCCTGGAGAGGTCGTTGCCCCTCAGGATCACCCCGATGGAACCAGTGATTGTGCCGGGATTGGCGACGATTTTTTCCGCTGCCACGCCGATGTAGACGCCCCCGGAGGCGGAGATGTTGCCAAAGCTGGCCACGACGCGACAGCCCTGTTCCCTGAGCCGCAGCAGAGCTGCATGAATTTCCTGGCTGTCTCCAACCGTGCCGCCTGGACTGTCAATCCTCAGCAGTAGGGCTGGAAATTCCCTCTGCTTTACCTCCCGCAGCGCTTTCAGCACCCGCTGCCGCGTGGCCCCGGTGATGGGGCCGTCAACAACGATGCGCGCCATCCGTCGTCGGGATTTTCGCCGCCAGGGCCAGATCATGTTGCGCATCTGCATCGCTCCAGATCTTAAAAAGAGCACCCAAGCGCCCATCCATGCCGTCACTTCGACTCTGGTTTTTGATGGTGCTGCCCTTTGCGCTCTGGGGAACAGCGATGACCGCCATGGCGCCATTGCTCGCCAGTGCAGGTCCTTGGTTGGTCGCTGGCTTGCGCCTGGTGCCAGCCGGTTTGGCTCTTCTGTTCTGGGGTCAGTGGACTGGCCGTGGTCTGGCGATCGATTCGCGCGACCTGATTTGGTTTCTTCTGTTCACCCTGGTGGATGCCACGTTGTTTCAAGGCCTTTTGGCGCGGGGGTTGGAAGGCACAGGAGCGGGTCTCGGTTCTGTCTTGATCGATTGCCAACCTCTGCTGGTGGCCCTGATGGCCCGTGCTTTGTTTATGGAGTCGATCAATCCCATCGGCTGGATGGGGCTTGCCATCGGTTTGGCAGGAATCGTCTGCATTGGACTGCCTGCTGAGCTTTTGGGGCACTGGTGGTTGCTGGCGGATCCACCGGTGGTGCAGCAGTTGTTTCAGCCCGGTGAGGGCTGGATGTTGCTGGCGGCCGTCGCCATGGCGGCTGGGACGGTGTTGATCCGCTTTGCCTCTCGCCATAGCGATCCGATCACTGTGACGGCCTGGCACATGGTGCTGGGGGGACTTCCCCTGCTCTTGGTTCATGCTCTGCAGCGGACTGATGCAGGCTTGTCCTGGACTGTAACGGACTGGGTACGGATGGGTTACGCGAGTCTGATCGGTAGCGCTCTGGCCTATGGATTGTTCTTCTGGTTTGCCAATCAGCGCGATCTCACCAGTTTCAGCAGCCTGGGATTTCTCACACCGGTGTTCGCCCTTGCCTCCGGTGGGTGGTTGCTGGGAGAGCGCCTTGACCTGCTCCAGTGGATCGGTGTTGTGATGGTGCTCGTCTCGGTGATCTTTGTCAGTCAAAGGCGCCGGTTCTGGGAGCCGCTGTCGCTTACGGACCTCTCTTCATGACGGCTTCACCGCTCCACCTTGTCATCGTCAACACGCCCATCGGGCCCCTCGGTAGTGGAGAGGGTGGTGGTGTGGAGCTCACCCTCCGATCCTTGGTGCAGGGATTGGTTCGGCGGGGCCACAGGCTCACGGTTGTGGCCGCCAAGGGCTCCACGCTCCCCGCCGACTGCTACGGAGTTGAGCTGCTGGAGGTGGAGGGTGTGAACCAGCTGAGCTGGCAGCACGCCGCCGAGCATGCACCGGTCGAAATTCCCCGCAACGGTCTTTTGCCGGCTCTCTGGGAGGTCGCTCTCGATGTAGGGCAATCCGCCGATGCCGTGATCAACGGTGGGTACGATTGGCTACCGCTGTGGCTGACGCAACGGGTCAGCGCCAGGCTCTTTCATCTCGTCAGCATGGGAGATGTGGCTGCGGTGATGCGCGATGTGATCGAAGCCGTCGCCGCCTGGGATTCACGTCGCCTTGCCTTTCACTCCCACCGCCAAGCAGCTGACTTCCAGCTGCCCCATCCCGCCAATGTTGTGGGCAATGGATTTGATCTCAGTAACTACTCCTTTCAGGGCCAGACCAGTGGCCCCCTAGGTTGGGCGGGCCGCATCGCTCCGGAAAAGGGTTTGGAGGATGCGGCTGCTGCGGCTGCAGCGTTGGGTGAACAGCTGCTGGTTTGGGGGTTGCGTGAGGACGACGCCTATGCACGGCAGGTGGAGTCGAGTGTTCCAAAGGGCACGATCGATTGGCGTGGATTTCGATCGACCCGGGAGCTTCAGCAGGAGATGGGTCACTGCCGCGCTCTGATTAACACGCCGAAATGGAACGAGGCCTACGGCAATGTTGTGGTGGAGGCCCTTGCCTGTGGTGTTCCTGTTGTCGCCTATAACCGCGGAGGACCTGGAGAGCTGATCTGTTCGGGCCGCACAGGCTGGTTGGTGCCACCCGACGATGTCGCTGCGCTCACTAAGGCCCTGCGCCGCGTCGACAGCATTGAGCGCTCCCTATGCCGCAGCTGGGCTGAGGAGCATGCCTCCTGTGAGGTCTTCAGTCAGCGCGTTGAATCCTGGGTCCGAGCAGGACTGATGGCGGATGTCAGCATCAACCCCAGGAGCTGAGGGTCTCTTGTCGGTCAATGTTTCAGGACGACAGCGACGCCAGGTTCTGGTGCTTGTGCTGACCCTGGGACTGGTGATCATGCTCTGGCGCTTGGGATCCACTGGCGTGGTGGATGAAACACCACCCTTGTTTGCGGCCGCCGGGCGGGCCATGGCTGACACCGGCGACTGGCTGACGCCTCGGGTGAACGGCTTGCCCCGTTACGACAAACCACCTCTGGTGTATTGGCTAATGGGGTTCGGCTACGCCCTGCCCGGACGTGAGGTTTGGGATCCTCTCGGCAGCTGGGCGGCTCGACTTCCTTCCGCCCTGGCCACTGTCGGGCTGATGCTTGGCCTCGCCGATACCATGCTGCGCTGGCCATTCCCCGGCGATGCGCGTCCGCGATTGACGGCACTGATTGCATCGCTGGCATTTGCCTTCTCGCCCCTGGTGCTCATTTGGAGCCGCACCGCGGTGAGTGATGCCCTGCTGTGTGGCCTGCTTGGTCTCAGCCTGTTGCTGCAGTGGCGGCGTTTTGCCGCCCCCCAAGAGGTGGCTTGGTGGCCAGCTTGGCTGATACTCGGATTCGCAGTGCTGGCCAAGGGTCCAGTCGCTGTGGTGCTTTCAGGACTCGCTCTGCTGATTTTCGGAGCGTTGCGACGGGATCTCGTCCAGCCCTGGCGAAGGCTGCGCCCGTTGCCCGGATTGCTGCTCACTGCGCTGATCAGTCTTCCCTGGTACGCCGTGGAGTTGATGGTGGAAGGACAGTCCTTCTGGGACAGCTTTTTTGGATACCACAACTTTCAACGGTTCACCTCCGTTGTGAACGATCACCTCCAGCCCTGGTGGTTTTTTGGCCCAGTGATGCTCGTGGCTGCCCTGCCCTTCACGCCTTACCTGCTCTTGGGGCTGGCGCGGGTGCCCCGATCGCGGATCACTCCGGAGCATTCGTTGCATCAATTCGCAGCTTGCTGGCTGTTGGCGGTGCTGCTGCTGTTCACAACGGCAGCCACCAAACTCCCCAGTTATTGGTTGCCTGCCACTCCCGCGGCGGCCCTGTTGGTGGCCCAGGCCACGTTGGGCTCATCGCGCTGGCAACGCTTGGCCTGGGGAACCAGCCTTGCGCTGATTGCCGTCCTGGCTACTGGGTTTTGGCTGGGATCGCTCTGGGTTCCCTTGATCGATGATCCGGAGATGCCGACCCTGTCGGTGGATCTGCTGGCCAGCGGTCTGTTGGGGTGGGCTGCAGTTTGGTTCAGCGCCGCCGCCGTGCTTGGAGCCTTGCTGCTACTGCAGCGTCGAGCTGCCGCTCAGGCCTTGCTGGCCATGCAGGGCTGTCTGCTCGGATTTCACCTCACGGTTCTGATCCCCATCGCCGAACTCGCCGATCGTCTACGTCAGCGGCCGGTTCGTGACGCTGCCTCACTGATGTTGTCGCAAAAGCGCAGTGGAGAGCCCATGGTCATGGTTGGCGCCATGAAGCCTTCACTGCACTTTTACACAGGTCAAGTGATTCTCTACGAAGGCCAATCCGATGGGGCTTTGGTCAACATTGCGGATCGCCTGGCCCATGAACAGCGGCGGGGCTGGCGGGGATATCCCCTAGGGAGCTCGGGGGCATCCAGCACCGTGTTGGTGCTGATCGATCGCGGCACGGCAGAACGGGATCATTGGAGCGATCTGCAGCCTGAGACACTCGGCCAGATCGGCATCTACGACGTGTGGCGCTTGGATCGCAGCTGCCTTGAGAA
>QCSL01000063.1 GCA_003209165.1 Synechococcus sp. AG-670-B23
TCAGCACTGGTCTGACCCTGGAGAAACTGACGTGCCCCGCTGCCGTTCAAGCGCAGCCAGGGAAACTGGGCGTCCCAAAACAGCGTGCTCATGCCGGTGTAAGGGCGGCGATTTCAGACAGCTTGTAGAGGCTGATCAGCTCGAGATTGTCAGCCGTTATGGCGGCGTCACCCCCTTCTTCCCGGTCGACGATGGTGACGACCCGGTTCACGTGGTAACCGGCGTCGCGTAGCTGCCGTACTGCCTTGAGGGAAGAGCCCCCTGTGGTTACAACGTCTTCCAGCAAGGTGATCAGAGCCCCGGGGGCGGGTAGCGGACCCTCCAGCCAGGCACCGGTGCCATGGCCTTTGGCTTCCTTGCGCACGATCAGTGCGTCCAGATCTCGACCACGATCGGCGGCGGTCATGGAAACACCGCTCACCAGTGGGTCTGCTCCGAGGGTGAGACCAGCCACGGCCACCGCGCCGTCTTCTACGTGGGTGAGCATCGCCCGGCTGATCAGGGCCAGGCCGGAACCGCTCAGGCTCACGGGTTTGCAGTTCACGTAATGCGCGCTCTTGCGGCCTGAGGCAAGGGTGAAGTCTCCGCGTCGGTAGGCCAGGGTGGCCAGGCGCTGCAGCAGTTGCTCCCGCTCAGTCGGTGCACTCGACGATTCAGGCATGGGACTGGCCGTGCTTCGCAGATGTCCTTAGTTTGCGCTTAGAGCTGTTTCGTCTTGATCTGGTGCTGCTGCGGTCGTTCTTTCACTCGGGTTTGCTCTTGCTCGTCGGCCCTTCGGTACTGGCAGGCCCGCTGGTCTGCACCATCAGCGTCGAGGCGCCTCCGCCCGGCAGTGGTTCCGCTCCTGTCGAAGTAACGGTGTGTCATCCCACGGAGACCACCGGTGAGCTGATCAACCGTCGCTTCTACACCTGGACCTCACCCATGGCCAGGAGTGTTGATCCCCTGCATCAGCTGACTGATTTTCTTGGGCTTGCTGTTGGAGGCATCGAGGGGAATCGGTTCATGGGATTCGGTTTCCCTGATCAGACCCTTACTTGGGACAGCTCTGCCCTGCAGAACACGACGAGAGCTCTTTTAGAGGAGCAGAGCCCGCCACTGCCGATGCGAACCTTGGATCTGTCGAGCGGGTTCAACGGCAGTCTTGCGTCCACCGACGCCATCGAACCCGCGCTCGAGTCGCCTACGACGGATTACTTCCCCGACGTGACTCGTCTGTGGTAACACTCTCTTCGAAGGGGGTCTAGCAATCTGGTGAATGCAGCGAACTCATAATTCGCCTAAGGCGAGTTCGATCCTCGCGACCCCCATGTCCCCTAATTGATGCGGCTTCTTCTGCTGGCTGTCCTGCTGGTTCTGCCGGCCTTCTTCGCGGCCGCAGAGGTGGCCCTGTTGAGGCTACGCCCCAGCCGCGTTGAAGTTCTGGTGGAGGAAGAGCAAGCCGGGGCTCGTTCCATACAGCGTCTACAGCGGCGCCTGCGTCGGGCGCTTTTGGTCTCTCAATTGGGCGCCACCCTCGCTCTGGTGGCTCTCGGCTGGGCTGGCCGCGGTTTGGGGGGTCGGCTCTGGTCGGATGGGTCTGTGGGTGTGGTTTGGCGCGACACGGCGCTGTTCCTCAGCATCGTGCTGCTGGCCACTCTGGTGGCTGGTTTGTTGCCCAAGGCATGGGTGCTGAACCGTCCGGAATCCTCGGCGCTCCGATTGGTGCCGCTTCTGGAGGTGGTGATGCGCTGCCTGGCCCCTATGCTCAACTTGCTCGAGGCGCTGGCCGGCCTGCTGATGCGCCTGCTCGGCCTGGCTCCCCAGTGGGATGTGCTGGTGCCAGCCCTTTCGGCCGGTGAACTGGAAACCCTGGTGGAATCCGGACGGGTCACGGGATTGTTCCCCGACGAGAAAAACATCCTTGAAGGTGTCTTCGCCCTGAGGGATACCCAGGTCCGGGAGGTGATGGTGCCCCGCTCTGGGATGGTCACCCTGCCGGCCACGGTTCGTTTCGCGGAAATGATGGAGGCCGTGCATCACACCCGTCACGCGCGCTTCCCGGTGATCGGCCAGTCGCTGGATGACGTGCGCGGCGTGCTGGATCTCCGCCAGATGGCCGAACCGATCGCACAGGGTGAGCTTCAGGCCGATTCGCTGCTCGAGCCCTATCTCCAGCCTGCAGTGCCGGTGCTGGAGACCTGCACTCTTGCGGAGCTGCTGCCGATGATCCGCAGCGGTCAGCCGCTGCTGCTTGTGGTGGATGAGCACGGCGGCACCGAGGGGCTGGTGACCGCTGCGGATCTCACTGGAGAAATCGTTGGTGATGAGGACCCCGGCGAGACCGATGAACCGGATCTGCTCGAAGAGAGGGATTGCCCCGGCGCCTGGCTGGTGGCCGGTGATCTGGAGATCTTCGAGCTCAACCGACAGCTCGATCTCGATCTGCCCGAGGCCGATGACCATCACACCCTGGCGGGCTTTCTGTTGGAGCGGCTCCAGCACATTCCATCCGCCGGGGAGTCACTGCATTTCAACGGCCTGCAGTTCGAGATCACCGCCATGGCCGGACCGCGGATCGAGCGGGTCCGGCTTGTTCTCCCAAGCTCAGAAGATGATTCCGACTGAAGGCCGATAGTCTTCCTCCAATCGATCGACTGTGCTGATGTCTCCCGACCCCATGGTCCCAGTCAAGGTCGGGGTGATCGGCATCGGCAACATGGGTTGGCACCACGCCCGGGTGCTCAGTCTTCTGAGGGATGCCGATCTAGTGGGGGTCGCTGACCCTGATGCTGAGCGCGGAAAGCTCGCCACAGAGCAATTCGGCTGCCGCTGGTTTGCCGACTACAACGCCATGCTCTCCGAGGTAGAGGCCGTCTGCATCGCGGTCCCCACGCTGTTGCACCATCCCGTCGGATTGGCCTGCCTTCGTGCTGGTGTGCACGTTTTGATCGAAAAGCCGATTGCGGCCAGTCAGGATGAAGCCACCGCTCTGATCGAGGCCGCCTCAGCGGCGTGTCGTCTTCTGCAGGTGGGTCACATCGAGCGGTTCAACCCCGCTTTCCGTGAGCTCACCAAGGTGGTGGCCAATGAGCAGGTGGTGGCTCTCGAGGGGCGTCGCCACAGCCCACACTCAGATCGGGCCAATGACGTCTCCGTGGTGCTGGATCTGATGATCCACGACATCGACCTTGTGCTGGAGCTGGCCAAGGCACCCGTGGTGCGGCTTGCCGCTGCCGGCGGTCGCAGTGCCGAGGGACCGATCGATTACGTCAACGCCACGTTGGGCTTCGAGAACGGTGTGGTGGCCAGCCTCACTGCCAGCAAGATGAGCCACCGCAAAATTCGCAGCCTCAGTGCTCACTGCCGTTCGAGCCTTGTGGAGACGGACTTCCTCAATCACACCCTGCACATCCATCGCCGGGCCCATGAGTGGTATTCCGCCGATCATGGTGAGCTGCTGTATCGGAATGACGGCTTCATCGAGGAGGTGAGCACCACCTCGATCGAACCGCTCTATGCGGAGCTCGAGCACTTCCTCCAGTGCGTGCGCGGCCGGGAAACCCCTGCAGTGGACGGTCTTCAGGCTTCGCGTGCCCTCAAGCTGGCAGACCTGATTGAACAGGCCGTTGAACACTCGGATACGGGGGTGCCCCTGCTCGCATCGATCTGAGTGCTCTCATTGAGATCAGACCAGCCCTTGCTGTTCGGCCAGTTCTCGCAACGCCTTGACCTGCCAGCGGCGGCAGTCACCGGGTGAGGACCGATAGAACTGCCCCCAGGCCTGGGCCTTGTGTTGGGGGTAGTTCTCTGGACGGAGGGATGGATGACTCTGTTGCCAGCCCACTCGGACGGCATGGCCGATCACCACGTCGAGGGCCAGGTCATCCTCGAAGCGCACCTCCGGATTGGCTTCGACAAAGGCCATCAACGAAAGCAGGCATTCGCTGCAGAGTTGGCGGTATTCCGGTGCCTTGATTCGAGTTAGAAGATGGTCGACCTGGGCGGCGAAATTGCGTTCGCCCGGCGTTTTCTCGCGAATGAGACGGCTGTTGAGTCGGTTGCGCCTTTCCAGCTTGTCCCCGATCACGAGGCCGCGACAGTGTTGAAGCAGCGACCAGATCCCGGAATAGAAATCGCGCGGAACTTTTTGTAACGACCCAAGGCGGATGCGGTGCTGGAGCCAGTCACCCCCCCCCGGTTTTTCTTCCAACGGGTCGGGCACCGACCATTGCACCCGCCCGCTCAGGTGCAGCTGTTCGACGCGTTGCAGGGCTGCTCTGGCATGGTCCACATCGGCGAGCACGGCGCGCAAGCGCTTGCGAATGGCGTGGGGTGCTTCGCTGCAGAGGGCTTCAAAGGCCTCGTCCTGACTGAGCGTTTTCTCCACGGCTAGTTCCGATGTCAGCAGCAGCATCAGTTGCCCCAGCTGCAGGGTAAGGCTGCCCTTGAGCAGCGCTGGCTCCCGCCGCGCCACGCTGTCGAGGGCGAGCAGGAGTTCCTGTTCGAGCATGCGTTCACGACCGTCGATCCCACTGGTGGTCTCAATCCTTTCGGCGATGGCGGCACTGTCCATCGGTTGAAGGAGCCGGGAGTCGCCGGTGTAGTTGCGCCCCACCACCACCTGTTTCTGGCGGACGAGAAGGTCGGTGAGGGCATCTTCCAGCTGGGGATGCACCATCCCCATTGCGCCTGCACAGCGCCGCACCACATTCCAGTCCTCACAACGCAAGCCCCGTTGATAAACCTCCTCGAGCAGGTTGCGAAGGGCTACTGGATGGCCCTCGGGGCTCTGTTGAATTCCCTGGGGGCCGAGACGCCGTTGCAGCAACTCGAGCACTTCGGCTTGTTCATGCAGTAGCGCACTGCTCCAGAGGCGCTGGCTCAACTTTTCAATCGGGGTGTCATCCAGTTCCTGCTCCTCTGCGGCGGTCAGATCCCTTAGATCGGTGGCGTCGTGCAGAAGGTGCTGGGGTTGCTCGGATCTTGGAACCGGTTTCTTCTGGAGCGGCGGCAGCTGCACCTCCTGCGCCTGATCCACCAACTCACTGAGGCAGCTCAAGCGGACGGGGATGCCTTCAATGACGCCGCTACAGAGTTGCCGGGCGAGTTTGAGAATGACGTCGCGATGCTGTTGAAGGGCTGCTTCGCGAATGGGGATGACCAGAAGGGGACATCCCAAGCCGCGCCAGTGCCGTTGCAGCAGATGCAACTCGTCGACAACGGTTTCCAGTAGCTCTTCTGGGTCATCGGCCAGATAGCTGCTGACGTCTTCCAGCACGGACGGGGTAAACACACTGATGGCGCCGTCCTGGCGGTAGACCCGAGCCGTGTCCTCGGTTTCCACTCGGTGCCCTGGGCGCCCAGTGAGCTCCAGCCGAGGGTTAGTGCCAGCGGCTTTCAACCGTTGCTTCAGCTCGTCGGACGACCGCACGGAGATCACAGAGGTTGGATCGGTTGGCACCTCTGCAGCCAGTAGCTCCTGGCGCACAGCATCTGATTCGGCTGCCATCGCCACTAGAACCGTTTCGGCGCCTAGGGGCTGTGGATCCCTGCGGCCGCAGGGGTCAATGTCCTCTGGGCGGATCAGATCGTCGAGCAGCATTTCCCCGAGCCAAACAAGGCTCTGGGTCCAGATCAGCGGCAGGTTGGTGTTAGCCACCCGCTCTTGGCTGCCTGGATTCAGCCGCTCCTGATCTACTGCACTGGCCGGGACCTGATAAAGCTCGGGGTAGAGACGTTCTCCATCCTGTTCAACGGCCAGTGTCTTGAGCTGGTTGTGTAGGCGCCGGGCCTCGTCCCAGCGCCCTTCGCAGCATGCGGTGACCAGTTCGAAGGCCAGAAACAACGGCCACTCCGACTCGATCCCTTCAAAGGCGGCGAGCTCCTCCGGTTCGTAGTGCAGACGGGTGACGTCTTCCACCGCCGTCTGATGACCATCCCGCAGAAAGCGTTTGTAGCCGTAGGCCCCGATGAGTTCCCGTCGAATCCGACGGCCGGTGCGCTCCACCAGGGCGGCATCTTCCACCGCCCAGGCGGGATAACCAATCACCGAGAGGCAGGCGCTGTCGGCTTCCTTGCTGGCGGATTCCCGTGGCAGGAGCCCTTCCAGGGCGCGACGGAGGCGCACGATGGCCCCCTGGGGAATCAGCAGGATGCAGCTGCCGTCGCCATGGTTGCCGTAAAGGTCGAGCCCCTCGAGTGCTTCCAAGGCGGCTTTGGCCATGCCGATCGAGCTTGCGTTGCGCTCCGGAAGGCCATGGTTGCCTTTGTCGCCCCGTTCCCAGATCCCGTAGTCGCGGGTGCGGTAAGCCCTGGCGATGTAGTGCACAAGGTTTTGGAGAAAATCCACCTCGTCACGGCTTTGCACTACGGCGCAGCCGCCCTTGGTCAACTGTGCCAGCTGAAGCAGGAACAAAGAAGTGGCATCCAGTTGAAGATGGCCCCAGGCGTCATCGGCCACCACCGGTTCCCCGGTGCAGCTGTCGTACTTGGCGTGGAGGGCGTCGAGGGGGTTGAGACTCTCCTTGAAGCGCTCCACTTTTCCGGCTTGCCGCATCATCGCGCGCATCAGACCGCGCATAAGGGCCACAACCCGCTGCTCCAGTTCCCAGGAGCGCAGGCTGTTCTCTCCTTGCTGACGGTTGTGGGCCAGCGCCAGTCCCCAGACACATTGCACCGAATAGACGCAGTCTCGCACCCAGGCATCTCCGTAGTTGCCATGGATGTTGTGGGCGGTGCTGGCGGGGAGCAGGCCGCTGATCGGGTCCTGCCGATCGAGAACCACCCTTTGGATGGATTGATCCAGGCGCTGAAGGCTTGTGACTTGGTTCTGGGGGAGGCTTTCCGTCGTCGTCACAACCATGCCCTCATGCATCACCACCCCTAAATTCTCCAACGCAGCCCTACGGCCATGGACTCTGTCAGCACCACGCCCGATGACCGTCGCCGCTGCCAGGTGCTCGGCGTGCCGGTGGATGCCTGCCGTGATGTCTGTGCTGCAGCCCTAGGCCTGCACGCCCGGGGCGGCGGACGCATCGTCACGCTCAACGCTGAGATGACGATGTCCGCTCGGGCGGATGCTGCCCTGGGGCAGGCGATCGGAACGGCTGATCTGGTGATCCCCGATGGAGCGGGCGTGGTCTGGGCCCTTGGCCGTCAGAAGATCAGGGTTGTAAAAACGGCGGGTATTGAACTGGCCTGGACGTTGCTGGAATACGCCGCAGCCCATCAATGGCGTGTGGCGCTGGTAGGGGCATCACCAGAGGTTATGGCAACTCTCCGCGTGGAGTTGCCGCAACGTATCAGCGGCCTCAACCTGGCGCTCGCGGTTGATGGGTATCAAGCTCCCGAGGCTTGGCCGGGCATTGAGGCTGAACTCAAGATCGTGAAGCCGGATCTCGTTTTGGTGGCCTTGGGGGTGCCGCGCCAGGAAACTTGGGCTGAACGCACAGCGTCAGGGCAGCCAGGGTTGTGGATGGGTGTCGGAGGTAGTTTTGATGTTTGGGCCGGTACCAAAAAAAGAGCCCCCAACTGGATGTGCCGAATGCAGCTTGAGTGGCTTTACCGGCTCATTAAGGAGCCTTCTCGCTGGCGACGTATGTTGTTGCTGCCAGCATTTGCCTTGAAGGTGATCCGATTGGGCTGAGGCTTCAGCGGAAGCCCACAGAGGCCTGCCAAACGAAGGCCAGCAGCAGGAAAAGCACCGGGATCAACGGAAGAATGTCGATCAGCGGAGAGAAGGCCTGATAGGCCTCGGGCAGCTGTGCCAGCAGGTCGAGGGTTAAGGCGGCCATCCCTTGCATCAATAAGGCGTTGAGCTGGACGCTACCACGTGTGATGGGCTGGTGAGCCTGGCTCCCAGGGAGCGAAATCCTCTGAAAAACAGCCGTCGCGAATGGCTTGTGCCATGGCCGAGGTGAAACGCACCAACTGGGTGATGTTGTGAATGCTCAACAAGGTGAGGCCCAGAAGCTCTTCGCTACGAATCAGGTGATGCAGATAGGCCCGGGTGTGTTCGGTGCAGGCCACACATGAGCAGCTTGGATCCAGGGGGGTGTGGTCATGGCGGAAGCGGGAATTGCGCAGGTTCCAGCGTTCGCCGCCTACTAGTGCGGTGCCGTGACGGCCGAGTCGGGTGGGCAAGACGCAGTCGAACAGATCGATCCCGTTGGCTACAGCGATCGCCATCTCGCGCAGGGTGCCAATGCCCATCAGGTACCGCGGTTTTTGCGGGGGCAGCAGGGGCGTGACATCCCGCACGATGCGATGCATCTCCTCCACGGGCTCGCCGACGCTCACGCCACCGACGGCGATGCCCGGCAGATCAAAGGAGGCGACGACCGTGGCACTCTCCCGCCGCAGATGCGGGAAACAACCGCCCTGAACGATGCCGAACAGCGCCTGATCCTTGCGGGTGTGGGCTGTGACGCAGCGCTCGAGCCAGGCATGGGTGCGGCGACAGGCATCGATGACGTCGTTCTCCGTCGCCGGATAGGGCGGACATTGGTCGAAGGCCATGGCCACATCCGCCCCAAGGGCCATCTGGATTTGGGTGGCATGTTCAGGGGTCATGTCGATGGTGCGTCCATCGCGGGGGTTTCGGAACACCACCCCACGGTCATCGATCTTGTTCAGGTCCCCCAGGCTGAACACCTGAAAGCCGCCGGAGTCGGTGAGCATCGGGCCGTCCCAGCCCATGAACCGGTGCAGACCTCCGGCTGCCGCAACGATCTCCTCACCCGGTTGCAAGTGCAGGTGGTAGGTGTTCGAGAGCACCATTTGTGCCCCCGTGCGCCCCAGTTGCTCCGTGCTGATGCCTTTGACGGTGGCCAGGGTTCCTACCGGCATGAAGCGGGGTGTGTGCACCGGCCCATGCGGGGTCTCAAAGGTGCCGCACCGTGCTGATGTGTTGGCGCAATGCGCGTTGATCTCGAAGCCGAACAAGACTGATCCGCCCCTGCAATGACCCTACGGTGAGGGCCGATTGCATCCATCGCGCCATTCCCAGGATCGTTTTGCCCTGGCTTTCAGATCTGGCGGGAGCCTGGATCTTCTACACGGTGCTGCCTGCATGGCCCTGGCCGCAGCCTTCTTTTCAGCGCATTGCCCGCTTTGCTCCCTGGATGGGGCTGCTGATCGGTGCTCTGCAGGGGTTGCTCTGGATCGGTCTGTCCAGGCTCGGTTGGCCGCCGGCTGCCTGTGCCTTCTGCGTGGTGGCACTCGGCATCCAACTCAGTGGTGGGTTGCACCACGACGGCTTGATCGACACGGCGGATGGTCTCGGGGCACCAGCCGAGCGGCGGTTGGAGGCGATGGAGGACAGCCGGGTGGGCGCCAGTGGCGTGCTGGCTCTTGTGATGGTGCTGCTGCTTGAGGTTGCGGCGTTGATCCAACTTGGAGGCCACTCTCCGCTGGGGCTCTGCCTGGCTGCGTTTTGGGCCCGGGTGGCACCGCTTTGGGCCATGGCACGTTTTGACTACATTCGCGCTGATGGAACCGCTGCGTTTCATCGCGACCACTGCAGGCC
>QCSL01000064.1 GCA_003209165.1 Synechococcus sp. AG-670-B23
GATTGGTCTCGATGCGGATCGGCTGGGTGCGACCTCTAATCAGGCCGCGCCCAAGGGGTCTGCCAATGCAGATGCACTCGTGATGCTTCGCATTGCGTCCCAGGAGCCCCTCCAGGTGCTGCAGATCCCCACGGAGCTCGGCGTTCAGCTTCCCGGCGATAAGGAGCCCGGCAGCCTTGCCCATTTGTGGCGACGGGGAGGCGTCGGTCTGGTCAGCGATGCCATCCGCGACATTGTTGGCCTCCAAGAGGGCGAACCCAAACGCTACGTGGTGATGCCCCGTGCCGCCCTACGCCAATTAGTGGATGGCCTTGGCGATGTGGAGGTGGTGCTTGGAGAGCCCTATAATCGCCAGGACAAAACTCAGGGCTACAGCGTTCTTCTTCAGGCTGGACGACAACGCCTGAATGGAGCCCAGGCGGAACAGCTGGTGCGCCACCTGCCCGATCCCAAGGCTGTTTCCCAGCGTCGCCAGCGCCAGGATCTCTTAGTTAAGGCTGTGATCGAAGAGGTCAAGGCCCCCAGCGGCATTGCGGTGATTCCTGACCTGGTGAGCCAACTGAACACCGAGGTGGAGACCAACCTCAGTCGTTCGGAACAGTTGAGTTTGGCTGCGGCGATCATCGCTAGCCCTGAACCCACGGCGATTAGCCGTCTGCCGCTGGCCGACCGGGCCGGTGAGCAGACCTTGCGTCAAATCAAACCGGGTGCCAGCCGTCCCCTCTGGCCCCAGTCTTAAGCGGGGCTGCGGAGCTGCAGTCTCCGGGCGAGGGCGTCGACGCATTCGGCCTGATCCGGATGGTGTTCATCAGGAATCCAGCCCAGCCAACTGAGGCCGTCCCGACGTCGCGCTGGGCCGTTCCATGGGCCCTGGAGCTGCACCAGGCCGAGCAGTTGCACGTTGAGTTCCCGGCAGAGGGCGGCATAGGCTGCGGCTGCGCCAGGGATTGCACCATCACTTTCTGCGCTGGTAAGTAGCAGCACCGGCTGACGCCAGTCGGCCAGAGCCTGTAGCCAGCTGGCATCACCCTGGGGCGTCGGCCGGGCCGCGTCACCGCTGAGCCGCACCAGCCCTGTTGCAGCTGGGTTGTCCTGCAGGACTTCGGCCGGTGATGCACCACTGGAAACGGTGGTCAAAGCGCATCGGCAAGCCCGGGCCAGGGCTTCGCAGGCCTGGCGCATTTTGAGTTCAGGAAGGGGGCCCGCACCCACTAGCAGTGGGAAACCTGTGGACATGGGGGCACTGCTCACATCTACCATCGGATTACAGCAGAATTCGTTCCGCGGGCGCCGTGACCAGTTTCCTGACAGCAGCCCGTTCCGAACAGGAGCAGATGGCCCCTGACAGCCGTCGCCTGCGTCTGTTCAGCGGCACTTCGAACCCTGCTCTGGCCAAAGAGATCTCCGCCTATCTGGGGGTTCCCGATGGTCCTCGAGTCTGCAAGCGTTTTGCTGACGGTGAGCTCTACGTCCAGATCCAGGAGTCGATTCGTGGCTGCGATGTGTTTTTGATCCAGCCCACCTGCGCGCCGGTAAACGACCATCTGATGGAACTGCTCATAATGGTGGATGCTTGCAGACGGGCATCTGCACGGCAGATCACCGCTGTGGTGCCCTACTACGGCTATGCCCGGGCAGATCGCAAAACCGCCGGTCGTGAATCGATCACCGCCAAGCTCACGGCCAATCTGCTTGTGCAGTCCGGCGTTGACCGCGTGTTGGCGATGGATCTGCATTCCGCCCAGATTCAGGGCTACTTCGATATCCCCTGCGATCACATTTACGGATCCCCCGTGTTGGTGGATTACCTCTCCACGCAAGATCTGGGAGATGTGGTCGTGGTGTCTCCGGATGTGGGGGGTGTGGCGCGGGCCCGGGCGTTTGCTAAGCAGATGAACGATGCTCCGCTGGCGATCATCGACAAGCGCCGCACTGGCCACAACATGGCCGAAAGCCTCACGGTGATTGGTGATGTGGCGGGGCGGACGGCGATCCTGATCGACGACATGATCGACACCGGCGGCACGATCTGTGCGGGTGCACGGTTGTTGCGGGAGCAAGGGGCCAAACGGGTGCTGGCCTGCGCGACCCACGCTGTGTTCTCTCCCCCCGCCAGCGAACGTCTTTCCGTCGAGGGCCTGTTTGAACAGGTGGTGGTTACCAACAGCATTCCGATTCCTCAGGACCGGGTCTTCCCCCAGCTGAAGGTGCTCTCTGTGGCCAACATGTTGGGCGAAGCCATCTGGCGCATCCATGAAGAGAGCTCCGTGAGCTCGATGTTCCGCTGAGCGAAACTTCAGTCAACGCCTCCGAAGGCCAGTCAGACTGCGTCAGTGTGGCTAAACATTGAAGTGTATTAATGGGTTTAAATTACTTACCCAGTCTCCAACACAGAGGACTATTACTGAAATTGGCTTAGGTCACGATAAGCAGATATTGCGCCTTATTTGGTTGCAGGTACTGTTAATTACGAAAGTATTTTTCCTATATTAAATTTTCATTAAATCACTATTGTTTTTTGTCAATCTTCAGGCATCAGTACTAAAGTAGTTTAAGTATCAAACCCAAAAGGAAGGAAGGTTCTTGAGAAATCTATTCCTGCTGGCAGCACTTGGTTTCGGGCTTGTCATTCCAGCCTCCGCTGAAACGCTTCGCGTTGGTATGTCCGGCAACTATTACCCGTTCACGTTCGTTGAAAAGGACAAGATGCAGGGTTTCGAAGTCGACTTTATTAATGCTGTAGTTAATGAGACCGGTGACGCGGTCGAGATCGTTAAGATTGACTTTTCCGGCCTTATAACTGCGCTGGAGTCAAATCGCATCGATACAATCGCTAACGAGTTCACCATTACGCCTGAGCGCCAGGCGAAATTTGCATTCAGCCAGCCTTACGTTTACGACGGCGCGCAGGTCGTCATTAAGAAGGGCGATGAGGACAAAATCAAGGGCGTCGATGACCTCAAGGGCAAGACCGTCGCAGTCAATCTTGGTTCGAATTTTGAGCAGCTACTGCGTGCGTTGCCCTATTCAAGCGAGATCGCCGTCAAAACCTACGATAAGAACATCGAGCGAGATACAGCCCTCGGCCGAGTTGATGCTTTCGTCATGGATCGTGTCAGCTCAACCCAGGTAATTAAGGAGAAGAAACTTCCGCTCTTGCTGGCCGGCAAACCGTTCTCAGAAATCCAGAATGCTCTCCCGTTCCGCAATGACGAGAAGGGAAGAGCGCTGCGCGACAAGCTCGACATAGCCATTTCCAAACTTCTTCAAAACGGCACTCTTTCCGAGATTTCAACAAAGTGGCTTGGAAAAGACGTCACTAAGAGGTAAGGGTTAAGTCAGATCAGAGGTTTCGCATTTACAAGCACTGGCTTGAGCCGAAGGGTGGGCGCCACCACAAAAGATCATTCTCCTGGCAGCTATCGAGACCACTTATAAAAATGAGTCTGCACTCCTAGAGCCAAGGTTCTACGAGCAGTTCTCTCAGCAACGGGTCAGAGGAGAGTGGTTCAAGCTCACCACCGACGATGACGAAGTGACCTGACCGGATATGAAGGAAGGGAACCTCAGCCTTAACGGTGATGTTGCTGTGGTCAACGGACATCTCTCTTCACCTACTTAGTACACCCGTGCGCCTAGCTGTAGGGGTGTGTGGATGGCAAGTAGGTCCAACACCCTCACCACTGCAGCTGTAGACGAAGGAGAACCACCCCAACTGCAGGAAAACAAGTCAGTCACAGCAAGCACTTGACAGTAATGTTCCGCTGATAATTGGCTTCGGAGCTATGGACTCTTATACGAGCGGGCTTGTTGCGGCTTGATTGCGGTTGATTTGAGCCAACCTTGAGTTTCGGTGTTTCAACAGCGGTGGCTCAGCGGTCGAAGCCCCTGATTAGTGTTGCTCTGGCCAGCCTAATGGCGGGGCTCCCGTCTCCTCTTATGGCCGAGTCCCGATTGGATCGGCTGCTCCGCAACCGCAGCACCATGGGGGTGTGGCTGACCAACAGCCCCAGCAAGCTCTATTACGACCGAAAGCGCGTCAGCGCTGCGATGCAGCAGCTGCAGGACGCGGGGTTCAATCGTGTGGTGCCCAACGTCTGGAGCCGAGGAACCACATTCCATCGAAGCCGCTTCGCGCCGGTGGAGCCACCACTGCGGCAGGCAGGGATCGGTCTTGACCCCATCTGCACCGTGGCCGAGGAAGGCCGGCGCCGCGGCATCAAGGTGATGCCCTGGTTTGAGTACGGCCTGATGGAACCGGCCGATTCATCCGTTGTGCGCAACAACCCCAACTGGGTGTTGGCCAAAGCCAATGGCCAACGTTGGATGAAGATGCACGGAAACCATCGGATGGCTTGGCTCAACCCTGCCCATCCGGAGGTTCGCGCCCGCTTCATCGGGTTAGTGGTTGAGACCTTGAAGCGTTGTCCGATGGATGGCCTGCAACTGGATGATCACTTCGCCTGGCCGGTTCAGTTCGGTTATGACCTCACCACCGCGGCGCTCTACAGACAAGAGACAGGAATGGCTCCCCCGCGGGATCACAGCAATCGACAGTGGATGAAATGGCGCCGCAATCAACTCACCGAGCTGTTGCGTGAGTTGCGTCAACGTCTCAAGCAGGAGCGCCTCTCCACACGGATCAGCCTTTCTCCAGGCCCCTTTCGCTCGGCCTACAACCTCTGGCTACAGGACTGGGAGCTCTGGGCTTTGGGGGGTCTGATCGAAGAATTGGTGGTGCAGAACTATGCCTATTCCGTTCGAGGGTTCGCGAAGGACTTGGATCAACCGGCTCTGCGCAAAGCCCGCAGCTGGGGCATCCCATCGCAGATTGGCGTGTTGGCGGGATTCGGAAAACGCACCACTCCCATGGCGGTACTGGAGCAAAAAGTCCGCCTGGCCCGCCAGCGTGGTCATGGCGTGATTTTCTTCTACTGGGAAGGACTATGGGGCACGCATGTGGCGGAGCGGCACAGAGATCGTCGTCGTGCGGCATTCACAAGACTTGGATCTAACTGAGCAGCAGATCCTGTTCAACACCATCATCAGTTCGATGGAGTTTGACTGCGATCAAAAGTTTCTCTCGATAAAGTATTCCCCCGGGTGTTTAAAAGAGCTACTCCGGAGCTCTGTCTGGCTACATGAAACAGTTCACCGAAACCAGTTCAGAACCTTACGACCGCCATCATTACCGGGTTTGGTTGCGTGATGGGTCGTTCAAGGATGTTGAGAGCTATGACGAAGCACAACGTGTTTGGTATTCCAGTAAGACAAGGCCTAAGACGATTGAGGTGATGCAAACGAAGACGAAAAGGCGTGCCAAAGGCTTCTAGATATTTTGGTGGAGTTGATGTTGATTAATCTGATTTGGATTGATTCAGGTGATTATATGGATCTGTCTCAGAAAGATGTATCGCGTTGAAACTTCAGTCCCGCTAGAATGTTGATATGTCTCCATTGATGTGCAATCAATTCTATCGGCGTTAATTTGTTCGGAATGGCCCTTGAATTTCCAATGTCTGGGCAGCTTTGGCATTTTTGAAGTATGAATCAGTTTGAAGTCAATCAGATTCGCTCCAAGCTTCGTCGACTCGATCTCGATGATCAGTTCATCGAGTGCTACATAGATAAGCTGATCAGGAACAACGAACCGTTTGTTACGGCATCGAAGGCTATTGATCGTTGGGACAAGAAAGATTCAGGGCAATTTCTTCTTCAAGCACTCGCCTGCGGGTTGATTGCAGCCCTGGCAGGTGGTTGGTTTGCCGTTGTTCAGTAACTGGATGATGGAGCCATGAGTGATGCAAGCTTGATCGCCTTGTTCAGCGTGGGGGTGGCGTCGACGTCCACGGTTTTGTTCCTGGCATTCCGTCGTACCTATCGCTTGGAGCAAGAACGCACATTAATGCGGAGAATGAGGCGCCGCCTCGATCGGATGTTGCTTCTGTCGCGGCAGTGATTACGGCCTTCTCAGGATGAGCAGCGCCATGCAAAGAACCCCGATCAGCGGTCCTGGAGGTAAATCCCCGAGAACCGCCAGCATCATCCCTCCCCCGCAAAGCAACAATCCTGTGCCTGCAGATTTCAACATCAGACTTTTCAGGCTGGTGCTGCGTTCCACATGAATGAGCACAGGAGCGCACAACAGACCAATCACCAGCACAATTCCCACGGCGGTGATGGCGCTGATCACCACCAGTGCGGTAACCACGATGGTGATGAAGCGGATCTGTCGCACGGGGTGCTTTGCGGCGAGAGCCCCTTCTGGATCAACGCCGATGAAGACCAGATCCTGGTATCGACCGATCAGCAGTAACACCAAGGCGATGGCCGAGATGGCAGTGCGGATCAGATCAGGGGTGCCGGAGGCAAGGATGTCACCAAACAGAATCGATTCCAGGTCGACACGGGCTTGCAGCAGCGGCACGAGCAGAACACCGAGGGCGGTAAAGCCAGCCAGCACAGTGTTCATGGCTCCTTCTTCCCGTCCGCGGAACCGTTGGGTGAGTTGTTCTGCGATTAACGCCCCTATCAGACCACTAATTAAGCCGCCTAGACTCGGATCCAGTTCGAAGGCAAGTGCTAGCACCAGCCCCGGCAGAACAGAGTGCGCCATCAAGTTGGCCAGGAGAATCCGCCGCTGCGTGATCAACAGTGATCCGGCTGCTGGGCAGAGGCTTCCGACCAAAAGTGAAATCAGCAGGGGCAATCCCCACCAGAAATCAAAATCAGGCACAGCAATCACCCATCATTCCGTCCATATCCGTGATCGTGCTTCGCACTTCTGAGGGGGTGCCGTTGGCCACCAGTTGTTTGTTGATCACCAGAACTCTGTCGTAGCTGTCGAGGGCTTTGCCCCAGTCATGGCTGCTGACCAGGAGGGTCTGTCCTCTGTCGGCTTGTTGGCGCATGACCTTGAGTAAGTGGGCCCGTGTTGGTGGATCGATCGCGCTGCAGGGCTCATCCAGCAACAGAACACTTGCGTTCTGCATAAGAGCACGGGCCAGCAAAACCCTCTGTTGCTGCCCTCCTGAGAGCTGGTTCAGTCGTCTTGATCCCATCCCATTCATTCCGACCTGCTCCAGAAGGGAGTCCACGCATTGGTGCGGCGTTGATGCTTGGCGCGAGGGCTGGCCAAGTTTCACCATTTGCTGAACGGTGATTGGAAAGCTCCAGTCAATCGCAGCTTTTTGGGGCATCAGCGCGATTGAGCCATTGCATTGAACAGCACCACTGGTCAGGCGCAATCGTCCTTGCAGGAGGTGGAGAAGCGTGGACTTTCCAGCGCCATTGGGTCCCACCAAGGCCGTCAATGATCCGTTGTTCAATGCAAATGAAATCCCATCAATGGCAATTTGCTCTCCGTATCCATAACGGAGTTGTTTTGCACTCAGTGCTGGGGGCTGGTCAGGCAAGGAGGGTTTCACCAGGGTGAGGTGGTCGGTTCAAGGACTGGATTTTCAAGGGGGGACAGGTGCCTCTGCGTCATCAAGATGAGAATGATTCTTACTGATGATGATGCGGGTTCTGGGGTGGTGCACGAAAAGCGCAATGTCAGCACTTTTCATCCTGGGTCTTTGCCAAGGTTCTGCCCACGCTTTCCAGACAAACATCGTCGCTGTTGATGGAACGCTGTGTGATCTCACTGCAACTCTTGTGGGTGATGCGGCGCGAGTTACTTGTCTGATCCCCCCGGGTGGTAATCCGCATTCTTACCAGTTGAAGCCGAGTGATCGACAGACGCTTGCCAGTGCCGTTCTGGTTATTCACAACGGATTCGGTCTCACGCCATCTGTTCGAAAGATTTCGGCTTCGGGGCCAGTTGTAGCTGTGGGAGAGATCGCTTTGCCTGGATACAGCGGCTATGACCCTCATGTGTGGCACGACCCGCAAGCTTCGGCAGACATGATCCTCGCTATATCAAGCGAATTAAAGAAAGCCCTGCCTGCAGAAAGTCATGACGGTGTGTCGCGTCGGACCAGCCAAGCTGTGGCTGTTTTTAACGGCCTTACATCATGGGGAGCCACCCAGTTTGCCAATCTTCCTCAAAACCGTCGCGTCATCGTGACCGATCACAGAACGTATTCCCACATGGCGGATCGTTTTGGATTCCGTGAAATCGCAATGTTGGATAGTCACACCACCGGAGGTGTGCTGCGACCATCAAGTCTCAACGCAATCACCAAAGAGATCAAGAACTCCGAGGTGCTGGTGATCTTCAAGCCATCGTGGAATGCAACAAAAACCCTCAAGCGAATTAGCAAGCGCAGTGGAGTTCCGATTAGTTCAAAACCCCTGAACGGAGAAGGTGTTGCTGTAGGTGAGACGGCAGTTTCTACAGCCGCCGAAAATATATGCACCATGGTCAATGGACAAGGCGGTCAGTGTGATCAAGATGAAGCTGCGCGTTTGGCCAACAGCTGGTCTGCGATCCGCTGACCAGCTGTTGAAATTGATGGCCCATCCGTCGATTTCCAGTGATGTAACTTGACAAACCTTTGTTCTTGGTTTCAGTGGGGATCAGCCTCTGAAGGAAACGGGGAAATAGCGGTGAAAATCCGTCACACCCGCTGCTGAAAAGCTCAACCAGGAACAAGTCTGAACGCCCGCCAAGTTCTCAACCAATACGACGAGGATCGTTTCTCATGTCATCCAATTTGCGTTCCAAGCTCCTGATTCTCGGTTTACTTGCCCTTCCCTTTACGGCAGGTTCCGCAGCTTTTGCCCATGGTTCCCACGGTGGTGGTGGCGAGGCTCTTGAAGCCGGTGAATTCGACTTCACCCCCATCATTACCATCGAAGGGCATGGTGGTTTTGATATCAACCTTGATGGTAAACCCAAGCATTACGCCATCGATGGGATGTTTGGTGGTGTATTTGAGTGGGGCCTCGGCAATGGCGGCTCGTTTGCTATAGAGGCTGCGATCGGCCCTGCTTTGGTT
>QCSL01000065.1 GCA_003209165.1 Synechococcus sp. AG-670-B23
CAGGGAGCCAGCGACAGGCTCGCGAATGCCATCGATATCAACCGGGGGAGCGGCGATAAAAGCGATTGTGAAGCAGATGGTGGCAGCCAAGAGGCAGGGAATCATCAGCACGCCGAACCAACCCACATAGATGCGGTTGTTGGTGTCGGTCACCCACTGACAAAAGGCTTCCCAATTGCTCTGGCGTCCGCTGCGAATTGCGGTGGACATGGAAGAAAAGAAGACGTATGAACCTCTCCCCAAAAAAAGGGAAAGGTGGATCAAGTTTATGGGCGGAACCTTCCGTTACATAACAACCTAACAATCAGAATTAGTTCTCAAAAAAACTTCATTAAGCGCTTTATGAAGCATTCATGAAGTTGCATGAAGCAGCCAGTCACGAGATTGCTGAACGAAGCCGTTCCAGTTCATCCGTTCCTCCTCGGCAGCACGAGCCACCAACAACGGCGCCTGCTGCTTTAGCGCCACAAGATCAAGCTCGTCCACACCAGCATTGATTGCGAGCCAATCCGCCATGGAACGTCCCACCACACGGGTGAGATAGGCCGCACTGAGGGCCTGCATCGATCCTGCAATCAGCCAGCTCCCCCCATCCAGCTTGGCCAGTCCCAGCAAGGTCTGTCCGGTCCACTCCACCACGCCCTGAGCTAAGGCCACCCGCGCCAACTGTGCCGCCGCTTCCCTCAGCACATCCGGTTGCAGCGACGTCCCCCAGATCTCTCCCATCTCTTTGATCATCAAACCGTTGGCTACCACCACGGCGAGAAGATCCAGACTGGCGATGGGGGATGCCATTACTGACCCGGCTACCACCCACTGAGTGCGCTGCTGGATCTGCAGGAAGCGATCACGCCGAAGCGACTCGAGGTCACGCTGCCAACGCCGGTGCAGTTCAGACAGCAGCCGCGGCTGCGTCTCACTCGATGCTTGTTTCAGCGAACGGCGCAGCGCTGCCAGGGCAGTCCGCAACAACATCGACGGCTCCTGAACCAGGATCCGCTCGCGCCAGCGCTCAGGAAGATCATCCCGAACAGCAGAGATGGCATCATTCGACGCATCCTGCCCTTCGATCGCCACAAGCAGCCAAGCGGGTTGATCATCTGGCACCTGCTGAAGCCAAAGCAGGTCTGAGGCCAGAAGTGGCAACTTCAAGCTGAGCAGGATCAGATCCTGATCCACAAGGCCTCGTGGCCAGCAACGGCTGCCATCATCGTTGGTCAATGGATGACACATCGACAACGTCAGGGGCACCGGGCCAGCCATAGAGCTGCTGAGGTCTGCTTCGTTTGGTCCTTGATGGTCCCCCAGGGCGACCATCGCCATGCGCACAGGACCGCTGCGCTCCACCACCAGCTTCAATTCAGCGCGACGGGCCAGATCCGCAGATGGTTGCTGCTCAAAACGTGCGAACTGATCCAGCACGTCCTGACACCGAGCAATCCATCCATCCAGCGAGACCGGTGCTGCGAACTGAGGTTTGCTTGGCTTGCGGCTAAGCCAGATCACCACGCCACCGGCAGCCAGCAGACCCAGCCCCCCGCCTGGGACATGCATCACATCACTGATCACCCACTGCCCGGCAAGCAGCCCAGCTCCAGCCAAAGCAACCGTCCGCAACTGCGACATCGGTGGCATCAACATGTCTGGCCATGAAGCCGGGAATTTCAACAGTGAGCCTGCTGTACCAGTGGCCCTTCTTAGCTCAACCCAACACTTAACACCAGAACTTCAGGCCAGAAGGACGACTTCTCCATAAGTTGGGACGAGGCCGGGGGCAGCCGTGACACACAGTCATCCCATCGCGATGGTCGACAACCGCCAGGGGGTGCGCAGGGTTCTCATGGTGGCCCTGGGTCTAAACATCACCATGTCGCTTCTGAAGCTTCTGGTTGGGGCCATTAGTGGATCCCTGGCGGTGATCGCTGATGGCATGCATAGCGCTACCGATGCCCTTTCCAGCCTCACTGGTCTGGTCACCAACAAACTTTCCGATCCACGGCCCGATCGCGATCACCCCTACGGCCACCGCAAATACGAAGCGGTCGGAGCCCTCGGCATCTCCGGTTTCATCCTGTTCACAGCCATCGAGATCCTGTTGCGTTCGGGGGAGCGGCTGCTGGAGGGACTGCCACCCATCAGAGTTACGGGCCAGGAGCTGGTGCTGCTCACGCTGGTGCTGGGGTTCAATCTCCTGCTGGCGGGGTATGAGCTACGGGAAGGTCGGCGACTGAACAGCAACCTGCTCAAAGCTGATGCCCAGCATGCGGCGAGCGATGTTTGGACCACTGTGGTGGTGCTAGTGGGCATGGCGGGGGCGGTCTGGCTGCAGGTGAGCTGGCTCGACGTCGCACTAGCCGTCCCCATGGCCCTGCTGTTGATCCGTGTGTGCTGGCAAGTGCTGCGAGGCACCTTGCCCTGGCTTGTGGACCACATGGCGGTTGCCCCCGAGGCCATCTACACCGAAGCGATGTCCACCGCTGGGGTGATGAACTGCCACGACATAGCTAGCCGGGGCGTTCTGGGCCAACAGGTGTTCATCGAAATGCATATGGTTGTCGACGCCGACGACCTCACCACGGCGCACAAAATCACCGAGCAGGTGGAGGAACGCTTGGAGGAAAGCTTCGGACCGGTGCGGTGCACCATTCATCTGGAACCCAAGGACTACGTGGAGGACTGGATCACATACACAGGCGCCCATGGCTGAGGTCGACACCGAAACGATTGATCTCGCCGGCCTGACAGAGCTTCAGCAGAAAGGGCTGATCGACGTGCTCGATGAAGTCCGCCGTGCGGAAGGATGGTCTTGGCAACTGCCTGTCTTGCTGCGCGAACGCTGCTGGCTGAGGTTGTCTCGAACTCCTCTTACCGAGCTGCATCGCTTGCTCCCTCCGGATGGGCGAGATGAAGCACCGGAACTGATGCATTATCGGCGGTTGCTCCAACGGGGGATGGATCCGCTGTTGGCCCAGCAGAGGTGCTGGAATGACTTCGGTATGGAGGACTGCCAGAGAGCACTTCAGGACTACTGGAGCAGCCAGGAAACCGCCATCTATGGATGGACAGCCCATCGGTACCGACAGCTGGTGAGCAGTTACCGCGAACGGATTGAACGGGGGATCACAGCGGTTCCAATGCTTGTGCTGGCTCGGAAGAACAGCGTTGAATGCCACCAGCTGTTCTGGATCACCGAAAACACCCCGGCGATGCGTCACACTTGCGCCTGATTCCAGGCCATGGGCCATGAGTGATTCCTACAGCGATCCCCAACAACAGGCGGGACAGGGAGACGGCGGCCGAGATGGTCAGCGCAGTCGTGGTAACCGTGGCGGCGGCCGTGAAGGCGGAGGCTTTCGCATCCGTCTAAGCGACAACGAAATGCGCTCGGCAAGGGCACTGCAGGAGGCTTTCAATCTCCGCTCGACCGTTGCCGTTCTGGGTTTCGCAGTCCGCAGCCTCGGCCAGATGCTGGAGGACGGCCAACTCGAAGCCCTGATCGAGCAGCAACGCAATCAACCTGCCCGCGGTGGCCGGCGTGAAGGAGGTGGTCGCGATGGAGGTGGTCGCGGTAGCCGGTTTGACGACGAGCGCGGCGGCCGTAGGTCCCGTCCGAACCCTTTTGCCCGACCAGCCAAACCCCAGCCAGAAGCCCAGGCTGAACCAGTTGCCGAGCCGGTGGTGGAGCCGGTGGCGGAGTCAGAAGCAGGTCCCAACGACGACACCAAAACCGAAGCAATCGAGGGCTGATTGATGAGCCGGCCAAGGGTTCTTTCCGGGGTGCAACCGACCGGAGCACTGCACCTCGGCAATTGGCTGGGTGCCATTCGCAACTGGGTTGACCTGCAGGAGAGTCACGACACCTTTGTTTGTGTTGTGGATCTCCATGCCATCACCATCCCCCATGACCCCAGCCGTCTGGCTGAGGACACCCGTTCCACTGCAGCGCTTTACCTGGCCTGTGGCATGGACCCAAAACGCTGCTCGGTGTTTGTGCAGAGCCAGGTGGCAGCCCACAGCGAACTTTGCTGGCTACTGAATTGCGTCACGCCGCTCAACTGGTTGGAGCGGATGATCCAGTTCAAGGAAAAAGCGGTGAAGCAGGGGGACAACGTGTCTGTGGGCCTGCTCGACTATCCAGTGTTGATGGCCGCCGACATCCTTCTCTACGACGCTGACCTGGTGCCCGTTGGAGAGGATCAGAAGCAGCACCTGGAACTGGCGCGTGACATCGCCCAGCAGCGCATCAATGCGCGCTTCGGCGACAAGGACATGCCGGTGCTCAAGGTCCCCAAACCTATGATTTTCAAGGAAGGGGCTCGGATCATGAGCTTGACGGATGGTCGCAGCAAGATGAGCAAAAGCGATCCGAATGAGGGCAGTCGCATCACGCTCCTGGACCCTCCGGAGCTGATCACCAAAAAGATCAAACGCGCCAAAACTGATCCCGAGCGTGGTCTCGAATTCGGCAACCCGGATCGACCGGAAACCGACAACCTGCTTGGGCTCTACGCAATCCTCAGCGGCAAAGGGCGTGAGCAGGCCGCGAGCGAATGCGCCGAGATGGGTTGGGGGCAGTTCAAGCCGATGCTGGCCGAAGCAACCGTGAACGCCCTGGAACCCATCCAGGCCCGTTACCGCGAACTGATGCGTGATCCCACGGAGCTCGGCCAGGTGCTGAACATGGGGCGCGAGAAGGCTGAAACCGTGGCCAACGCCACGCTGGAGCGGGTTCGGGATGCCTTGGGTTTTGCCCGACGAGCCTGATCGCCATTAGAAGCAAGCATCAGCTGATCTTATCAATGCAACGGACAAGGGCCCGCTCCGCAACCAAGCCAATTGAACGCAGACGCCCCCAGTGAAGGAGGCGAGTCTTGCAAGACTCTCATCCTTCTCTCAGCTGCATATACACACCACAACGAGCGCGTCAACCCCGCAAGCGCCGAACTCGCGTCCAGGCCTCGTGGGCCAGCACTGTTACTGACCACCTTTTTGTTTTGTGTGCGTCGTCTTTTTTCTGCGTTCAGCCCAACAAAGCGTTGGAACCGACCTCTCGTCGGAGCAACCCTGACCGCAGCATTGGTTCTGTGCGCTGGCGCCTCACAGCCCACCCACAAACCCGACGCCCTTGAAGGGCATGCTGAGCAGGGCGGACTCAGCAGTCGCGCACTATTGACCTTCGGCAATGAAGGCGGTCGTTATGAGCTGACGCCTGAGCGACGCGCACTGCTCAACACAATTCGCTACGCCGAAGGAACCTGGAAGGATGGTGAAGATAAGGGCTATCGGATCATGTACGGCGGAGGGCAGTTTCAAGACCTCTCTCGCCATCCGGAGCATGTCATCGTGAAACGCTTTACCAGCGCAGCAGCGGGAGCATATCAATTCCTGCCCACAACCTGGAAAGGAGTGGCCCAGGAGCTCAAGCTGTCCAGCTTTGAACCGAGGCACCAGGATCAGGCCGCTCTACATCTTGCCGAGCGACGGGGTGCTTTGGATGAGATTGATCGTCAAGGGCTAACCAAGGATGCCATGGCGAAGCTTGCTCCCGAATGGGCCTCATTCCCGACAAAAGCAGGCCGCTCCGCCTACGGGCAACCGGTGAAGAGCCATCAGGAACTGGCGAGCTTTTACACCAGCAACCTGCGACAGCTGCGCAATCAGCTTGGGGCCTGAGGGGAACGAGACGAACCCACCTTGGCGGCCAGGGCCCACACCTCCGTGACAAGACCGTGCCACGGGGTCATCACCTTCATCGAGACGGCCATGGGCTCTGTTGATCCAGCTACTAGGACGCGAGTCGCAGCAATCGCCTTCTTGCTGTCCTGCAGTCGGTCCTCCATCCGCTGACGCTCCTCCGACGGCATCACCTCATCTGGACAGGCCTGCAGAAGCTCCTCTCCGCGCTGATGCCAGTGCTCGAAGTCATCGAGAAGGGATGCCAGCAACTCGTCCAACAGAACGCCAGCTTCCCGATTGGTTGACTCACCCACGTGATGCCCTCGGGTCTCGCCCATAGGATGGCGGGCCCTGAACCTGAACCGGTGAGCAGCGCTGCAGCAACCACCCCCGCCCCTTCAGCAACGGTGGTTCTGCCCAAGACCAGCGAAAGCGATCAACTGCTCAAGATTCGCCACTCCATGAGCCATGTGATGGCCATGGCTGTACAGCAGTTGTTTCCCAAGGCACGTGTCACCATCGGCCCTTGGACCGAAACCGGTTTTTATTACGACTTCGACAATCCCGATCCCTTCACGGAGGCCGATCTAAAAGCCATCAAGAAAGGAATGATCAAGATCATCAACAGGAAGCTGCCCCTGGAACGTGTCGAGGTGAGCCGCAGCGAGGCCGAAGCAAAGATCAAAAGCCAGAACGAGCCTTACAAGCTTGAGATCCTTGAAGGCCTGCAGGAGCCGATCACCCTTTACACCTTGGGTGAGGACTGGTGGGACCTCTGCGCCGGCCCCCACGTTGATCACACCGGCCAACTGAACTCCAAGGCCTTCGAGCTAGAAAGCGTGGCAGGCGCCTACTGGCGTGGCGATGAAACCAAAGCTCAGCTGCAACGCATCTACGGCACAGCCTGGGAAACCCCCGAACAACTTGCGGAGCACAAACGCCGCAAGGAAGAAGCTCTTCGCCGAGACCATCGCCGGATTGGCAAAGACCTCGACCTGTTCTCCATTGAGGACGAGGCAGGCGCCGGCCTTGTGTTCTGGCACCCCCGCGGCGCTCGCATGCGCCTGTTGATCGAGGAGTTCTGGCGACAGGCCCACTTCGAGGGAGGCTACGAGCTCCTATACACCCCCCACGTAGCGGACATAAGCCTTTGGAAGACCTCAGGCCACCTCGACTTCTATGCCGAGAGCATGTTTGGCCCAATGGAGGTGGACGAGCGGGAATACCAACTCAAGCCGATGAACTGCCCTTTCCATGTGCTCACCTACGCCAGCAAGCTCCGCAGCTACCGGGAACTGCCAATCCGCTGGGCGGAGCTGGGAACGGTGTATCGCTACGAGCGTCCAGGCGTCATGCATGGATTGATGCGGGTGCGCGGCTTCACGCAGGACGATGCCCACGTGTTCTGCCTGCCTGAGCAGATCAGCGACGAGATTCTAAAAATCCTCGATCTCACCGAGCGGATCCTCTCCGCTTTCGATTTCAGCAACTACGAGATCAATCTCTCCACCCGTCCCGAGAAGTCCATTGGCGATAACGCCGTTTGGGAGCTGGCCACAAAGGGGCTGATCGAAGCTCTGGAGCGCAAGGGTTGGGCCTACAAGATCGATGAAGGCGGCGGCGCCTTCTACGGCCCCAAAATTGATCTAAAAATCGAAGACGCCATCGGCCGGATGTGGCAGTGCTCCACCATTCAGTTGGACTTCAACCTGCCAGAACGGTTCGAGCTCGACTACATCGCCGCCGATGGCAGCAAGCAGCGACCGATCATGATCCACCGCGCCATCTTCGGATCGCTTGAGCGTTTCTTCGGGATCATGACCGAGAACTATGCCGGCGATTACCCGTTCTGGCTGGCCCCAGAGCAGGTGCGCCTGTTGCCGGTCACCGACGAGGTACAGCCTTACGCGGAGCATCTGCTGGATCAGCTCACACAAGCTGGTGTTCGCGCCACAGTCGACCGCAGTGGCGACCGGCTCGGCAAGTTGATCCGCACCGGCGAACAGATGAAGATCCCTGTTTTGGCGGTCATCGGTGCCAAGGAAGCGGAGCAGAACGCCTTGAGCTTGCGCAGCCGGCGTGGCGGAGACCTAGGGGTCACAGAGGTAGCGGACCTGCTCAGTGCAGCCCAAATGGCCAACAGCCAGCGCGCCGCAGGCCTGGAGCTCAACCCATGACGGAGTCCTCGGTGCAGAACCTTGCCGATCTCGCACGATTGCGCGAAGTACGGGAGCTGCTTCCCCAGATCAGAAACGAGCTCCGAAAAGAACTCCACCAGGCGATGGCAAAGGCCAGTTGGTTCACCATCGGCGTCATGGCCCCTTCCATGGAGCAGGCCCTCAGAGCACTGCGAAGCCTGGAGCAAAGCCAACAGTGGGAGCCCCTAGAGCTCGTCGATAGCCCTAAGGAACCGGGCCCCGTTTTCCTGAAAGCCAATCAGAAGGGGGGAACGATCAGAATTCGGATCGAGAACGGCCTCGGCGAGGGCATTTTGATCAGTGGCCACGGCAACGACGACACAACGCCAAGCACCACCTGGGGGCCCCTTCCACTGGACTTCTTCTCCTGAGCGATCCACGCTGGCTGGAGACTCTACGGCTGTGGATGGCCACCACCACACTCCTGGCGGGGGACATGGGAGGCACAAAGACCCTGCTTGCTCTCTATGGGAGTGATGGCGGTCAGCTGCGCTTGCTTCATCAAGAGCGCTTCCGCTCAGGAGAATGGTCGTCCCTTGAGCCCATGCTCGAGGCCTTTCTCAACCATCGCCCAGCTGACCTCCCGTCTCCCGCGCATGCCTGCATCGCCGTCGCTGGTCCGGTGCGGAACAGGGAGGCCCGGATTACCAACCTGCCCTGGCTATTGCGGGAGGCCGACCTGGCGACGGCTGCGGAGATGGAACGCCTCGAACTAGTGAATGATTTCGGCGTGCTGATTTACGGGCTGCCCCATTTCGATGGCAACCAGCAGGTGATCCTTCAGAACGGTGCACAAGACAATGGCCCCCTGGCGATTCTTGGTGCCGGCACCGGTCTCGGCATGGCACGAGGACTGCAAACCGAACAGGGACTGGTGGCCCTGGCGAGCGAAGGAGGGCACCGCGAATTCGCCCCACACAATGAAGCGGAGTGGGAGCTGGCCTGCTGGCTCAAACAAGACCTCGGCATCAGCCGGCTGTCGATTGAACGAATCGTGAGTGGCACCGGCCTGG
>QCSL01000066.1 GCA_003209165.1 Synechococcus sp. AG-670-B23
GACACTCCTGAACTTCGCGGGATGAAAGCTGAGCCGGTACCAGCCAGAGCTGCTCGTGACCATCTAAGAGATCTAGTAGTGGGCAAGAAGTTTGGAATCCGACGGATCACCGAGGACCGCTACAAACGAACGGTGGCAGAACTGTTCGTTGCGAATACGAACGTTCAGAGGGAGATGGTCGCCACCGCTAACGCAGAGATCTACTGGAGGCATGCCGATCAATATCTTTGGACGGCAGGGGAGTAACAGATCCGGCGGCCTCACTTAGGTCAACGCTGACCTGGTGACCCACATCACTCTGAGGGTCTGAACCTTGACCTCAGCCTTTTGCCGGCTGAGAAAGCTTGTAGAGGTTTAGGGCTACGAGGGCCACACCGAAGCTGGAAAAGAAGACGATCAGGTCTTGGCTGGAGATGGACACGAGGACTCAACAGCAAGTTCATTACGGAATGTAACGAAATTCGACTACGATGGTGTCAGTCGAGGGTTAACGATGTCGATTGATGCCCGATGCCAGGAACAGCGATCAGCCGCTGATCGAATGTTCATGGACTTCAAGTACACCCGTCCTGGCTCGAAAGAGCAGCTACAAGCCTTAGCGACTCTGAGCTTCCTCATAGGGATGTGGGCCGATTTCCTCACTGCCGAGGAAAAGAGAATGGATCAAGTGTTGGCCCTAAAAGCGGGTAACTCGTAAGGACTAAAGGTCATCACGTTGTGTGTTCTATAGAAGCGAAACAACATCAACTTATGGAAGACAAACCACTCTCACCAAAATGGTTCATTCAGGCCATGGCTTTGCTTGCTATTGCTGGGATGACGATTCCGTTGGTTGCAGGAGTCGCTGGGTTCATCAAAGATGAGATGAGAAGACCAGCTGCTGTCGAGAGGATTAGTTGATACTTCGATCAATCGACACTTAAAGCATGCTGATAACACTGGTAGTTGTGCACCTCCAAGCGGTGCTTGTACCACTCTTGATGGCGATGAGATGCCGAGGGTGGTGGTTCAAGTCTGGTTTCGCGTGTTTTTCGATGGCTTCTTTAGCGGAGATGGTCGATCACACCACCACCGACTGGGTTTATGTGAACCACAACAGTTTTTTCAATGGTGTCTTTTACGGATCACTCGCCACCGGTCTAGCTTTACTGACAACAGCTGTAAGTCGTTCGGATAGATGGCGCCTCCCGCTGTTGCTCATCACCACGGCGGCACTTGCTGCTTATCCGCTCGCAGGCAAACCAGTTGCCATTAGTTTGCAGTCACTGCTTTTGGTACTAATGCTGTGCCAGTGGTGGCGGCGCTTTGCGGATCCGCGTCTGTGGCTTTACGTTCTTTTTGGAGTGGCGTTGACCACAGTGATGGGAATACTGCTCGTCGGAAGTGGAGATCCCATTTGGCATCTATTCATCGGACCGTGCGGCTCTCTGAGCGTCATTTCTCTTGGCTGGGTAATGCGGCGATCATCAATGACGAGCTGATTCTGGCAGTGAATCTGTTGAGAGTCATTCCTGAGGTAGATGCTACTGGTCATTCGAACGCGCGTTGTTTATCTAGCCAGTAGTTGTCAAAATAGTGGACAGTTATGGATAGCTAGATGGAGTTAATGACGATGAGCGAGGCTGCATGACGCCTCGGATACAAGTCCAGATCACAGCTCTACAGACTGCTCAATGAGGACTATCTCAACGAGCCTGTCCATGTGCAGAAGCACACGGGGCAGCGTTTGGTTGATATGGAGGGGCTGCGGGAGAAGCTGCAGTGCATTTGCCAGTGGCGTCATAACAGCGTATTCATGAGGCGCAACGTGGTTGAGGTGGCTGAGGAGAGCTAATGCTCAAGGTGATCGACGTTTGTTACTCGATATTGATACCAATGAGATCAAGAATGCTTTTTCTGCTACAGACTCCTGCATCTTTGGCAAACCTAAGCCAATACCCATTGACCTAATTTAATGTCTGATTATTAATCCTTTTTCTCATTTCCTGTTAGGCTAATGAACGTGACAAATACCGAAGAAACTCTACGCTCTCTTTTTAATGGACTGAAAAAAGACAAGGTGGAATCACTTTTGGTTCATCACTCTGACTGGGGTATTAATATTCGGATGTTTCTCAATGGGGATATTTTTGAATTGGATTTGATTGATAACCTTGGAGGTTATGAGCTATCTATTGTTGGTTGTGAAGACACACCACCTGTGCAGATCGATGAACTATCAAAGCTGACTCAACTCCTTCAGCTTAGCTAGATGAAAAACCCTGCATTGTATGGGCGCGACTTGATTGGGCTGGCTAAGGACATCTAATGCCAATCGTGATCGGCGATTAGGGCATCAACCTAATAACGCCATACCCAGTCAGCAGACCAATGGCTCCACCAATAGAACCAGCCGTTAGCTGCATTCTTTGGTCAGGTTTGAGTCGGCCAGCAAATACCAGTGCTGCGGCAACAACGAACAGCAGAACTGCCGTTACTAGGACTGCATCGAAAGATTTATTGCCTGGCTGTTCAGCGCGGCTGCCACCTCGCATTACAGGGGGCATACTGCTGACGGGTTAGTCGCATCAAGCTGCACCTCGATGCGGTTGATCTCGTTTTAGGCCGAGGTCTTATCCATGGGCTGATGATCGCAGCGATCACTAGAACGGCCGACTTGATCGACGTCTGAAACCCGTATCAGAATGGTCATTCCGATCAAAGCAGTGTGACGTTTCAAACTGGTCATCGCAAGGTTTTCCAGCGAAACTGTTAATAGTGTCCGGGTGTTGTCGGATATGTCCGGGTTCAACGACAGGGAATTCATATTTTTTGTTGGAGCGCCAGTGGCATTGCTACAAAGAAGATGGTTACATCACCTGCACGTGTACTGCGTTGAACGAAAAGAAGGTCCAGAGAAGTGGGTGCAAGAAATTCGCTTCAAGACTGAGTTCAAGGCCTTCATCAATGCCCGCTCCAAATCTCTAGCAACTTTGAATACCTATCGAATCATGCAGCGAAGCCCGGGCGACACAGTCGAAGTGCTGAGAGTTTCAAAGGGCAAGACCCTATAGGAGGAGACGAACTATTAGTAGGACAGCCTTTGCTGCTCACCACCAGTCAAATAACGCTGATCTGACTCCCCGCTTGCAAAGAGGAGTCAGGCAGTTGCTTGCTGTGTCGGCGCAGGATGGAAACACTGACACTCAGCGCCCAATGGAAATTGCCCCTCCATTGGATGGAAGATCCATGCGACTGAACTTCCTTTGTAACCATCGCTCCTGCTGGGGGTTCAGTGCATTTCAGATGAGGCAGTGGCAGTAACTAAATGAGGCACACCAATGTTGTGGCAAGCGAAGACTCTGAACCGACTCCTCCCCTGAAACACAGGAGCCAGTCCTTCTCGTCAGTGCCCAAAGCTTGCATCAACCCGTTGTGGCAAGCCATCCCAACATTCGCGTAGATGCCATCAAAGGGGCAATGCGCCTTCATGCCGATGACTTTGTGCCCTCAAGGTACAAAAATATGGTCATCGAGATCGGAGGCGTTCATGAGAGACGACGGTCCAACCGAGCAGATCCAAGAAGTCAACTGACTTTCTGGCCCCTGCTCCAACAGTCTCATGAATGACCTGGGTTGGTCGTTTGGTTAGGTACACATCAGATACGTCACGCCATTCGACGCTCCGCTTGCATCGCCTGAGGTGCCCTAGGAGAAAACGACCAATCCTTTAGAGCAAATGGCCCCAGGGCGCCTATAGCCAGAAGCTTCGACCCTTTCTCTTTTCAGTAGTGATGGGTTGAATCATGCACAAGCGAGCGAGCTAGGCCGTCTCTTCCATCTGGGAGGGGCGGCCTCCTCTTTGCAAAGCAAAATCGTTCAATATTACTTTTCAGTGAATAATTTGGCTATATTTTATTTAGTCAAGTAGGCTGAAGGCCCGGATCCCATTGATGTGTGTCCGGCAAATTTTTCTAATTATTAGTGGAGGCTGTGTGCCTTAGAAGCATCAATAAGTCGTATAGGTGCTTTGGGTGACCTCGATATGTCAAATAGGAACAAGGGGCATAAAGCTTCTATTTACTATTGATTGGTTGCCTTAGTTTTATGCGCTTTACCATTGTTTATGCGTCTGCGACTGGTCATACAGAAGACATCGCGGAAAGGCTGAAAGTGCTATTGCCTGGCTCGGAATTAAAAGATCTTGATAGAATAGATTTTACAAAAGAGCTGGAAGAGTCTGAGGCACTCATTGGTTGTACTCCAACGTGGAATACGGGTTCTGAAACCAAGAGATCAGGTACAACATGGGACGAGCATATTGATAATATTCCTCATTTATCCCTAAAAGGCAAGCCTATTGCGATTGTAGGTTTAGGTGATTCTGCGGCCTTCAGCAAGTATTTTTGTGATGCAATGGAAGAGCTTTATAGATCATTCGAATCTGCAGGAGGTCGGATGATCGGCCATGTGTCAGTGGAGCAATATATCTTTGATGATTCCAAAAGCGTTGTTGACGGCATGTTTTGCGGCCTCCCTTTGGATGAAGACAATGAATCCGAAAAGACCGACGAGCGACTTCAGTCTTGGGCCAAGCTAATTATGCAAGAGGCGATTACATAAAAGTCCTCGTGTGCAATGTATGCCATCGCGAAGCTTAGTCTGCGTAATCTATTTCCTCATTCGAAGTTGAACTATTAACGCGCCTTATTTTAAATTTTGTCTCTAAAAGATTAACAGGTAAGCCGCCAAAAATAGCAACAAGTGCTGGAGTTAGTGCCATGCTGACTACTAATAGGCCAATTGGCTGGCTACTTGATTCGCGAATGGCTATAACAAGAACCCCGCCGCATAAAAGTGTGTAGAGTGAGAGGCAAAATATAATCTTCAATGAGCGCTTCATAGTATCTTGGGTTTTGTAGACAAAATATTCTTGGAAAAAGAAGGATGACTAGGTGTCTTTTAGCTCTTTGCCTCAGCGGTAAAATAACGCTGATCTGACTCCCCGCATCGTCAGAGAGGGAGTCAGTGGTGTTATCAGCGCCCAATGGTCATCACTCCATTGGATGGAGGTTCCGAGGCTCCGCAACAAGCATGGCTTTGTGGATGGATGCTGTTAAGTCGTGATGAGGCAATGGCAGTAGCCAAATGATCGTTGCCTATGTTTCGATGTGGTGGGGTCAATAATCAGACAACACTGAACTAGCTTCCCACTGAAGAAGAGAGGCCATTTACTCTCCAGCGCCCCAATGACTGTGGATAGACCATTGGATGGAAAGCCCTAACGGCAGAACTTCCATAAACATCATTACCTCTGCTGTGGGTTAAGCACTAATCCGATGATGTAGAGGCAGCGATCAAATAAGTCTTATCAGTTTTGCCAAAGATACCTATTAATGCGTACCTTCGCTTTGGCTCTGAGGAGTAGTACCGTAGATGATGTGACACAACACCAGTACTAGGCCAACGATTGGCAGCACGAAAGGAACCATGCATCAGGATCTGGCTTGGACAACATGATGAACACCGCATGAGCGGACTGCACAGAAAAATATCACTTTTTGGTTTTCAGGCGTCAGTAACGCTTAACTGACTCCCCCCGTTCAGAAGAGGAGTCAGTCCCTGAACAGCGCCCAATGGTCATCACTCCATTGGATGGAAGTGCTGTGCTAGAACTTCCAAAAGAGTTGTCACTCTCGCCATGAGCTAAGTGCAGTACAGATGAGGGCATAGCTGCATCCAAATGCACGCCAGATATGTTGCGGAATGTCCGGCGCTAATGCCCTAGACAAAGTGAGACATCATTACTCGCTTTGACTTGTGGTCATCGTGCTTTAGAACTATTCCTAGATCTAGGACTTAGTTAAAGTTTAGGTACAATTAAATAAGACCTAGTATTGAGAAAAGACCTCTGCTCAGAACTATTAATAATACAACTGATGTGCAAGTGATCAGGTTTAGCGATACCAGCTGAAAAATGATTGGACTTTGTATTTGGTCATGAGGTCCCTCGTTTTTTTGTTTTCCAAGGGGCTTGTCCCAATAGGCAAAGACCAGTCCTTTCTTGACGTCAAGTGTGTTGCGTGTGTTGAGTGCGCCGTAGCCAAACTCACTAATTATTTCTGTCTGTTGTCGGATTTTTTTGCTCTCATTGACAAAGATCGATTGAATCCAATCACTGTGTGTTTTGATCCCAGCGGCAATCCAGAAGATCGCGGTAACTCCAACAAGAACATTGAGAATGTCCATTGGTTTAAAAATCATATCTTCGTTGGCTCCGGTTTTCTCATGAAATAATTTGATAGCAATCTATGTCTGCGATGCTGCTTTTGCTGGGTGAATACCGATCACATTGGGTCGTAAAAATGGCGCCTGAATGCGTATCTTGTTGCATTCAGATCGTATATTTTATGCTTCTACTGGGAGCCTGAATCGCTACTCGTATTTAGTAGAAAAGGATTAGCTTGATCAGACATATCATCTACATGTTTTCCTGTTTGGCTTTATTGATCTCTCCTACTTTTCCGGTTTGGTTGTTTGATTTGGTGGCATCACCTGTGATTTGTCTTCAGGCTGATTTTTGCTTGATATTGAAGTTTTTTCCCTAGCCGGCTTTGGCTGTTCTCCCGCAGAAGCTTTTTCTTTGTAAGTGCTAGTTGTATTAATATTTATCTCTATCTTTTGGCTTTTTGCTCCAGGGTCTTTCTTGTCAGGTGTGGGTGTTCCCTTTGCGACTGCTGTCTTTTTCTTGGGTTTAAGTTTGCTTGTATCTAAGGAACCTTCGCCTAAAGACTTATACCCTAGAAAGATTAGTCCGCCCACAACTGGGATTGAAGTAAGCCCACCTATCGCAATTTCGAATTCGCTCAACGCCATGGCTCATTTGTCGTGATGATAAAGCCTATCATTGTTTAGCGTTGCCACATTGGACTTTTAAAAATTACCTAATGTGGTATCAAATGGTCTTTATAATTTGCCTTTTGTGATCGCTGTGTGTCTTGATTATCTTCGTTAGAGGTATTCAATGTTTTTGCCAGTAATTTTTTGATGTCTTTAATAATGCAATATCACTTCAGATTAATTGGCTTCCCTTTCTGCCAGGGCTCGCTTGTCATTCAAGCCATCAAGTCAAAACTCTCGAGTTGACTCAATATCAGCTTCACGTCAACCCTGTTTGGATCGAGCGCCTGATTTGTCGTCAGAAATAATTGAAAGGTGTTATCGGCAGATATATTTTCATGTTATGAGTTGTGATCGTGATCGATTTTTAGAATCACAGCTTAGGTCAGGTTCTATCACCGTAAGAGATTTTATAAGAGGACTACTACTTTCGGATCGTTTTTATAGGGGCTATGTCGAATGCAATGGGAACGATCGAGTAGTTGAGCAGGTCATAGGCCGTGTCCTTGGTCGTCCTGTTTACGGACAAGATGAAGTGAAATCTTGGTCCATTGTTATTGCCGAACAGGGATTTGCAGCTTTTGTTGATGACATCTTGGAATCTCCTGAGTATTTTGAGAGATTTGGAATTGACGGAATCCCCGATCAAGTAAATCGTATTTTGCCAGGACGCTCCCAAGGAGAGATGCCTATCTATCAGCGACTTCCTCGTTATGGAGAAAATTGGCGTGATCGACTGATTCGTGATGGATTAATGATCCCTGTAGATGCCTTCAATAAAATCAGTCGGCCAATGACGGTATCCCGTCTGATCTATGAAAAGCCTGAGGGTAGTCTTTTTAAACTCTGGTTTGTTTTCTTGTTTGTTTTAGGCGTTGGAAGTGTTTCCTTGGTTATTTTAGTCTTCCGCCAGATGTTCACGATTTGAGTGAGATATTGAGTTAAACCAGAATTATGTACATTTCGGAAAAATCAGTTGAAGCAGCTTTCTCCGCCAAGGCAGGTAATTGCAATTGTCTTCGCACTGGGCTAGAGCCATCTTTGGGTGGAGCATTGCGTGAAAAAGCAGTTTGGGTTGATGAGTCTGATTGCATTGGTTGTCGTTACTGTGCACATGTGGCGTCTAATACTTTTGTCATGGTCCCAGAAACAGGTCGCTGCCGTGCTGTGCGACAAGATGGCGATTCAATAGATCGAATCCAAGAGGCGATTGATACTTGTCCTGTTGATTGTATTCATTGGGCAGACTTTGAGCATCGTGATGATGGCGTAGAGATATGAGCTATTTGAATACTTTGGCTCTTCATTGATTGAAGATACAAGATGCTATGAATATGTTTGAGGGATGCGTCGATTGATTTTTTGATCTATATAGGTGGGAATACTTTGTCAACGCCATGCAAACCACAGCGTTAATCCGGAAAAAGCCATCGAAAAAGAAGGTAAGATTTAATGCTCTCAGCCATGTGCTGATGTTCACGCCGGAGAAGAGCAATGTTGCTCAAGTTGTGATTGCTGCTAATTATTCGCAGCAGTCACATCCTTGCGAGTCGTCCACCCTGCATTCTATTAAGGGGACCACCGATACACAGCTAACTAAATTTGAATCCCTAAGTACCCGTACTTGAATTCCGCCATTGGATTCTTCTACTAATTCCAGAGCGAGCCCAACTAGCTCTTCACCATCGGCATTCTTGTAATTCAATATCACAACACGTTGAAGTTCTTTTGGACTCGACACGAGTGATAAGGCGATCTTGAGAGGATTTAACGCTGATCTGACTCCCCACATCGTCAGAGAGGGAGTCAGTTCAGTCACCAGCGCCAAATGGTCATGCAGGGACCATTGAATGGAGTGTGGATTCTCCAAAGACATCATCACCCTGGCCATGGGTTCAGTGACGTTCCGATGACGCGATGGCAGTGACTAAATGATCCGCGACTACTTCGGCATTTGCTGCTGCT
>QCSL01000067.1 GCA_003209165.1 Synechococcus sp. AG-670-B23
GCCCAACCGGATCACCCCGTCAGCGAGCCCGACAACCTCCCCTTCGCGGCCCAAGCCGCTTAGGCCTCACCAGACCCGGCAGACGTCCGAGGAGTGATGCCGCTGGCAGATGGAGGCCTGAACACCTGGGTCTTCAGGCGCCAGCACCACCGCACTGGCGAGTAGGCCAGCCGTCAGGATGGCCCGGAGGACAAGAACCCCGCAACGCGAGCGATGAAGAGACGACGACGTCATGGCAGTACATTTGACCTAATACAGGTGTACTGATGCTCGCCGACCTTGTCAAGCGATCGCAGCCACTGGCATCTGACGCCAAGCTGCTAGTGCTGGGCGGTGGATACAGCGGACGTTGTCTGGCCAGCCTGGGCCGTGCCTTGGGAACGCCGGTACTCTGCACCCGCCGCTCCCTAGACGCCGACGAGGCTGATCTTCTCTTCGACAGCAACGGGCAGGACCATCTCGACCCCGCTGCCCTGGAGGGCGTGACCCATCTTCTTTCCACCATCCCACCGGATCGCGAAGGCAATGATCCGGTGTTGTCCAAGCTGCTTGGCACCCTGAGGAGCCTGCCCCTGCGTTGGGCGGGCTATCTCTCCACCACTGGTGTTTATGGCGATCGTCAGGGTGGCTGGGTGTCGGAGAACGACGACCCGGCCCCGGAGCTGGACCGCAGCATACGCCGCCTGAATTGCGAACAAGATTGGCTGCGCTCCGGTCTACCAATCCAGATTCTGCGTCTGCCGGGCATTTATGGCCCTGGGCGTTCCGTTCTCAACGGATTGCAGCAAGGACGCGCACGGTTAATTGAAAAGACAGGCCAGGTGTTCTGCCGCATCCATGTGGAAGACATTGCGGGGGCCTGCTGGCATCTCATGCATCACACCGAGCAGGGAGCTCAAGAGACCCTGGGCAACGGGACCGTGTTGAACAGAACCGTTGTGAACGTGGTGGATGACGTGCCTGCCCCCACGACCGATCTATTGCGACATGCGTCCTCACTGTTGGGCTGTGCCTTGCCGCAGCTTGAGCAGTTCGATGAGATCTTGGACAGTATGAGCCCGATGGCCCAGACGTTCTGGAGCGAAAACCGCCGCGTCAGCAATCACAGGCTCTGCCAGGAGCTCGGTTATCGGTTGCTGCATCCGAACTACCGCGTTGGGCTGCAGGATTGTCTGAACCAGGACAAACTCAATGCATCTGACCTGCGTTCCCCCCCTCGATCAACCAACGGTTGAGATCGAAGCCCTCACCCTCCTTAGGCACGGGAAGCACAACATCCTCAAGGAAGCGGGAGAGATGCAGTTCGATCCAACCATTACGCAGGCCTGAGGCCAATCCCACCAACAGACACCCCAGCAGCAGCAAACGCAGCACAGCGATGGGCCCGCACGATTCGACAAACCCAAGGCATGAGCTTGTTATCGCTCTCGGCGATCCCGCGGGAATCGGAATGGAAGTGGTACTCAAAGCCCTGGGCTCATTCGAGCTCCCCCACGAGCTCCAACCCCTGCTGGTGGGGTGCAGGCGCAGCTTGATCAGCACCCACGCGCGACTTCAGCAGCAAACCGACCTCCCCCTTGCAGACCCCGCAGCACTCAGGATCGACAACCAACCGATGGAAACCAGCGTTCAGCCAGGACAACCCACCACCAGCGGAGCCGATGCTGGGTTTCACTGGCTCACCCGTGCTGTTGAACTGCTTCAAGCGCGGAAGGCCCGCGCCTTAGTTACCGCACCCATCGCCAAAAACCTCTGGCACGCAGCCGGCCACTGTTATCCCGGACAGACCGAACGGCTGGCTGAATTGGCTGGACGCCAACGCTCCTCAATGCTATTCACCGCCGTCTCACCAACCACCGGCTGGCGTCTGAACACTTTGCTGGCCACAACCCACATCCCCTTCAGCCAAATCCCCCAGGCACTGAGCCCAGACCTAGTACGCCACAAACTGAACGTGCTGCATGACTTCTGCCGACGCTTCACCACCACACCACGTCTGCGCGTTGCTGGGCTGAATCCCCATGCCGGCGAAGCCGGTCAACTGGGCCACGAAGAAGCCGACTGGCTGCTGCCGCTACTGGATCAATGGCGGTGTGAACATCCTCAGGTGCACCTGGAGGGTCCCGTGCCTCCAGACACCTGCTGGATCAGTGCCGCTCGCGCTTGGCAACACCCAAATCAGCCAGGTCCTGACGGGATCTTGGCGCTGTATCACGACCAGGGGCTTATTCCTTTGAAGCTTCTGGCCTTCGACGCAGCAGTGAACATCACCTTGGAACTGCCGTTCCTACGCACCTCCCCTGACCATGGCACCGCCTTCGACATCTCTGCCCAAGGGATCGCGAGCCCTGAGAGCACAATGGCAGCGATCCAGGCAGCCTGGGAACTGAGCTGAACTCAGGACGGCTTGACCCGCATCAGGACCTGCCCGAATTCAACGGGCGTGCCGTTGTCCACCAGGATCTCCACCACTTCACCGCCAACCTCTGACTCCAGCTCATTCATGAGCTTCATCGCCTCGAGGATGCAGATGGTCTGACCGACATTGATCCGACTGCCCACCTCCACAAAAGCAGGCTCGCCCGGTGCGGGGGCGCGGTAGAAGGTGCCAACCATGGGAGCCGTGACTTCAAGCAGGTCGCTGCGCGTTGCGGTGGACGCAGGCGGCGCGGCTGCAGGTTCGGGAGACGCCACGGGCGCTGGAGCAGCGGCGGCGACGGAAGCGGGCATCACCGGGGCCATCACGGCCTGGGCCGGCAGGTTGCGACGGATTTCTAGACGAAAGTCATCCCCTTCCAACCGGAACTCCTGGATGTCGCTCTGGCCGAGCGCCTCCAGCAAGCGATGCAGTTGTTCTTGATCCAGCTGGATGGTCATCCGTTTTCGCGCCCGAGGTAACTGTCGTTGCGGGTGTCCACTTTGATCTTTTCTCCCACAGAAAGGAAGAGCGGAACCATCACCTGTGCGCCGGTCTCAAGAATGGCGGGCTTGGTGCCACCCGTGGCGGTGTCACCTTTGACGCCAGGGTCGGTCTCTTTGATCTCAAGAACAACGGAGTTGGGCAGTTCAACCTCGAGGGGGTTGTCGTTCCAGGACACCACATTCACCTCCATGCCCTCCTTGAGGTATTTGCGACTCTCTCCAATCTGGTCGGCGCTGAGGCGGGTCTCCTCGTAGGTAGCCATATCCATAAAGACATAGTCCTCACCTTCCATATAGGTGTGCTGAAGAGAGGATTTCTCCAACATCGCCTGGGGAAGCATTTCCCCAGCGCGGAAAGTTTTCTCCACCACGTTGCCGGACTTCACCGCCTTGAGTTTGGTGCGCACAAAGGCAGATCCCTTGCCGGGCTTGACGTGCAAGAACTCGACAACGCGCCAAACGGCCCCATCGATCTCAATCGTGGTGCCGGTGCGGAAGTCGTTACTGGAGATCATTCCCACCGAACGGTTCACCGGACTATACGGCTGTGCCAAAGTCCAGTCAGCACTGGGGTTCCCCCTTGGTCCATCAGCGTTTGAACGCCGTCCTTGCTGCTCTAATCAGCTTTGCTCTGATCACAATGGCCGCCCCTGCTTGGGCCGCCTTGCCCCAAGGCAATGCAGTAAAGGATCCTGCCGCGATTCTTCGGGACGCGCTTCCGTTCGAGCAGGACGACATCCGCGAACTGCAGCATCGGCTGGAACTCACCAGTGACGATCTGCGGGCCAAACGCTGGTCGGCTCTTGGCAAGACGGTGTCGCGCACTGAAGCGCTCCTCAACACACGCCGCGACACCATCCTGAGCGCAATCCATGAGGCCAAGCGCGGTACGGCTGAAACTCTGTTCCAGAGCGTGGATCAGGGTCTTAAAGACCTCAAAGAGAAGGTCAAAGCCACAGACAAACCTGGCTTCATCGCCGATCGACGCCGCACGCTGAGCTTCATCGGTGATGTTGAAGCCCTGCTGGTGCCCGACGGCTTTGAACGAGAGATCCCCGCAGAATTCGACGCTCTGCCCCGGCTGCAGGGGAGGGCCACCCTTAACGTGAGCACCACCCAGGGGGAGTTGACCACCGTGGTGGATGGCTACAACGCCCCGCTCACCGCAGGTGCCTTCGTCGATCTGGCCCTCAAGGGGTTCTATGACGGACTGCCCTTCATCCGAGCGGAGGATTTTTACGTGCTCCAGAGCGGTGATCCGGAAGGGCTGGAGATCGGCTACGTGGATCCGAAAACCAAGCAGGAGCGGCACGTACCCCTAGAGATCCGCGTGCCCGAAGAAGACGACACCCTTTACAACGAAACCTTTGAGGACGTGGGCCTGTTCAAGGCCACACCAACGCTGCCATTTGCGACCCTAGGCACCCTCGGCTGGGCCCATTCAGACCAGGCCCTGGACGACGGTTCCTCGCAGTTCTTCATGTTCCTCTACGAGGCGGAGCTCACCCCTGCTGGTCTAAACCTCGTGGATGGCCGCAATGCTGCCTTCGGCTACGTGGTGGATGGATTCGATGTTCTGGAGGAATTGGGCGTCGATGACCGGATCACTACCGTGAAGGTGACCGAGGGAGTGGAGCAGCTCAAAGCCCACGCATGAGCCCAACCCTGGCGGACCTGAGTGAAGCGGAACTGCTCAAGCGGCTGGCTCGCTTCGCTCCGCCCGATCAGCTCAGTGACGACACGGCAGCTGTCCCCAGCGACCGCCGACCCCTGCTGATCAATACCGACGTCGCCGTAGATGGTATCCATTTCAGCGATGCCACCACAACGCCCACGGATGTGGGTTGGCGCGCCGTTGCCGCCAATCTGTCCGACTTAGCCGCCAGCGGTGCCGTTGAAATCGAGGGGATCACAGTGGCCCTGGTTGCCCCAGGTCGCACCAGTTGGGACTGGGTGGACGGGGTGTATCAAGGCATCAGTGCCGCCTTAGGGCAGTACGGCGGCATCCTGCTGGGAGGCGACTGTTCCAAAGGAGAGCAGAGACTGCTCTCGATAACGGCCCTTGGCCGTCTCGGACCCCTGCGAATCCATCGCAATGCAGCTCGCCCTGGCGATGTCCTGGTCACTAGTGGTCCCCATGGGCTCAGCCGATTGGGCCTCGCCCTGCTGCAAGACGACCCCAGCGTGCGCGACATCGATCTGCCCTCAACCTTGCGAGACAAAGCAATTGCGCGACACCAAAAACCGACGCCTCGACTGGAGGAGGTCCAGCAGCTGCTGGCTTGCAAACCGGAGCATTTGCCCTGGCGAGCTGGGGGAACCGACAGCAGCGACGGACTACTGTCAGCCGTCGTAGGACTTTGCAACTCCAGCGGCTGTGGAGCGGTTCTACGGAACGACCAGCTTCCCGTGAGCGAAGGCTGGCCTGAGGGGTCTCCATGGACGGATTGGTGCCTCGCTGGTGGGGAGGATTTTGAGCTGGTGCTCAGCCTTCCCGGAGCCTGGGCCGATGTGTGGCAGCAATACGTCCCAAAAAGCCAGCGCATCGGTCAAATTAATGCTGAAGCGGGCGTCATTCGCTGGGCCCACAACCACGAACAGGTGGACACAGGCGGATTTGATCACTTCGGCCAGCCCTAAGCAACGGTGCCTAAACACAAAAAATCCCCCCCAGGTCGGGAGGGATCAAAAGAGCGATCAGCTAATGATCACTTCCAGTTCTTGGCCACCACCTCAGCGAGGTCAACAACACGCTGGCTGTAGCCCCACTCGTTGTCGTACCAAGCCAGGATTTTCACAGCCTTGTCACCCATGGCGTAGGTGAGGTCAGCATCAAAGATGGTGGACTCGTTGGTGCCGGCGTAGTCGGTGGAGACCAGGGGCAGATCGCTGTACTTGATGATTCCCTTCATGCCGTTCTCGGAAGCCGACTTGATGGCGGCCTTGATGTCGTCAACGCTGGCGGCGCGGGAGGGACCGAAGGTGAGGTCAACAGCGGAGACATTCGGGGTGGGAACGCGCATAGCGAAGCCTGTGAGCTTGCCCTTCACCTCGGGGTAGACCAAAGCAACGGCCTTGGCCGCGCCAGTGGTGGTGGGGACCATGTTCAGAGCAGCAGCACGGGCTCGGCGCAGGTCGCGGTGGCTGTTGTCCAGGATCCGCTGGTCGCCGGTGTAGCTGTGGATGGTGGTCATCAGACCCCAGTCGAGGCCGAAGTTCTGATCCAAGACCTTCACGATCGGAGCCAGGCAGTTGGTGGTGCAGCTGGCGTTGCTGAGGATGTCCCAGTCCTCGTGGCGGTACTGATCGTCGTTAACGCCCACAACGAAGGTGCCAACGCGATCTCCCTTACCGGGAGCGGTAAGAATCACCTTCTTGGCGCCAGCCTGGATGTGCATGCTGGCCTTCTCATCAGTATTGAAGACACCGGTGGATTCGATTACTAGGTCAACGCCCCACTCCTTCCAGGGGCAGTTGAGGGGATTGCGGTCGGCGAAGAACTTGATCTCCTTGCCATTGACGAACATCGAGCTGTCCGTGGTCTTGATGTCCACGGAAGGATCAAGACGACCCAGGATGGAGTCGTAGGTAAGCAGGTGAGCACTGGTGGCGGGATCGGAGGTGGAGTTCATCCCCACAATCTCCAGGCCGGTATCAGCACCACGGCTGATCCATCCCCGCAGAACATTGCGACCGATCCGGCCGAATCCATTGATCGCAACGCGCAGGGTCATGTCAAAAGCGGCAAAGCCGCGCAGGGGTTTTGGCCGCCGATCATACAGAAATCAGCAGAAATACCCTTTTTTCACCCGCCAGAATCGGCTCAATCCGGCCTTCAGCACGGCAGACAAGCTGCGGCGACTGACCTATCTTTCTCCCGACTGAAACCCTCCGTTGCCGCGCCTACTCGATCGTCAGACACCAGTCCACTTCATCGGTGTCGGCGGAATTGGCATGTCGGCCTTGGCTCGGATTCTCATTGACCGAGGCCACCCCGTCAGCGGCTCCGACCCGCATGACAATGCGGCAACACAACAACTGAAGACCCTCGGTGTGAAGGTCTTCCGCCAGCAGGACGCAACCTGCATTGATGCCGTCACGGGATCGACGAATGCTGTTTCACCGGTGGTAGTGATCAGCACAGCCATCCCCGAGAGCAATCCCGAGCTGCAACGGGCCCGGCAGCAGGGCCTGGAGATCTGGCATCGGTCTGATCTTCTGGCAGCTCTTATCGAGCAGCAGCCCTCCATCGCGGTTGCCGGCAGCCACGGCAAGACCACCACCAGCACCTTAATCACCACCTTGCTGCTAGAGGCCGATCAGGACCCGACCGCTGTTATTGGCGGCATCGTTCCCGGCCTCGGCAGCAACGGCCATTCCGGCCAGGGAAAACTGCTCGTGGCCGAGGCGGATGAATCCGACGGATCCCTGGTGAAGTTGAGCCCCAGCCTGGGGGTGATCACCAACCTTGAGCTGGATCACACCGATCACTACACCAGCCTCGACGACCTGATCTCCACCCTGCAACGCTTCGCCGGCGGTTGTGATCGCGTGCTGGCCAATCACGACTGCCCGATTCTGCAGGAGCACTTCCAACCGACGGCCTGGTGGTCCAATCAAAGCTCTGAATCCGTCGACTTCGCCGCCCTGCCCTCAAGGCTTGAGGGCGATCGCTGCGTCGCCCGGTTCTATGAAGCTGGCCAAGCCGTTGGGGACTTCACCCTGCCGATGGCCGGGTTGCACAACCTGAGCAATGCGACAGGCGCTTTGGCCGCCTGCCGAATGGAAGGTCTCCCCTTTGACCGGTTGGTGGAAGGGCTTGCAGTACTGAAAGCACCGGGCCGCCGATTTGACCTTCGAGGGACCTGGAAGGGCCGCCACATCGTTGACGACTACGCCCACCATCCCAGTGAGGTGAAAGCAACCCTTGGAATGGCGCGTCTAATGGTGAGCAGTGGCCGCAGCCCGCTCCCTTCAGCACCACAACGGCTCCTGGCGGTGTTCCAGCCGCACCGCTACAGCCGCACCCAGCAGTTCCTCGATGGTTTTGCCCAGGCTCTGCAGAACTGTGATCTACTTCTTCTGGCTCCCGTCTATCCCGCAGGCGAGCAACCGCTAAAGGGCATCTGCAGCAATGCCCTGGCGGATCGCGTCCGCAACCTGAAACCGGATCTTGAGATCGCCGTCGCAGACAACCTCGATCAACTCACCGACTTGGTGAGGCAGCACAGCCGCGAACAGGATCTTGTCCTAGCCATGGGTGCTGGCGATGTGAATGGACTGTGGTCAAGGCTGACGTCATGACCCACCAGTCCGATGCCCGCCTACCCCAGGCCGGAATCATCCTTGCGGAGTACACCACCTGGCGGGTGGGAGGAGTCGCCGAATGGCTTGCGGAACCC
>QCSL01000068.1 GCA_003209165.1 Synechococcus sp. AG-670-B23
TGTGCTCAGTGGTTTTGCCGGCAGCGGCAAGACCTTCCTTTCCATGCGCTTGCTGCGGCAGGTGGAGGCCAGCGGTTTGTGTTGGACCGTTGTGGCTCCAACCCATAAAGCGGTGGGCGTGTTGCGCCAGGCGCTGGAGTTGGAGGGCCTCCAACCCACTTGGTACCCCTCCACCATTCATCGGTTGTTGCGGCTCAAGCTCAAGCGCTCCGCCGACGCTGAACTATGCGAACCCACCGAGCAGACGGCCATGGCCCTGGAAAACCTGGGCCTCGTGCTGATTGATGAAGCCTCGATGGTTGACAGCACACTGTTGGATATCGCCCTTCAGTGCGCCCATCCGTTCAAGACCCGTCTGGTTTTTGTCGGCGACCCGGCCCAGTTGCCACCGGTGGGAGAGCCAAACAGTCCCGTTTTTGCGATGCAACGGTCTTGTTCCGCCATCTTGACCCAAGTGGTGCGGCATCAAGGCCCTGTGCTGCAGCTGGCAGCTGGTCTGCGGGAGGGGCGCCTGCCCTGCCAGATGCCGCCGCTTTTGCCGCCGATTCGTTCCCCGCAGGGGCAGGTGCGCAGTTTGGTGCAAAGGGAGTGGCTGGATCAGGCCAGGCGTGCCTTGCGGGACGCCTCGGTGCAAGACAACCCCGACGCCGCACGCATCCTCTGCTATACAAATCGCAGCTTGGATCGTTTGGTGCCCCATGCGCGCCGGGCTATCCACGGGGAGATGGCGGATCAGATGCCGGTGCTGCCCGGTGAGGTGTTGATCAGTCGCATTGCGGTGATGGCACCGGCCTCAAGGGATGGGGAAGAGGGTGGCGAGGAACCCGACATGGTGCTGGGCTCCAACCGCGAAGTAACGGTGCGAGATGTCATGCCCGAGGCCTGTGATCTGGCGGATTTCGGTTTGTCGTCCGCCGATGGGCCCGTGCCGGTGATCGAAACCCTCTCCGCAGCGGTGAATGCGGGGGATCTGGAGCTCACCTTGCGCCTGCAGCCGCCGATTGGTAGCTCTGGTCGTCAGGAACTCGATGCGGTGATGCAGCGCCTGCGCAAGCAGGCCCGTGATGCCGGCAAGAAAAATGGTCGCGCGATCTGGCGGCAGTACTTCTTGATTCGTGATGCCTTTGCCTCCTTGGGCCCGGCCGCAGTGCTCACGGTGCACCGCAGTCAGGGCAGCAGCTTCGGCGATGTTTTTGTGGCGCCGGATGTGTTCCGAGCCGACCCAGCCATCCGCCAGCAGCTCTGTTATGTCGCTGTGTCCCGGGCTCGCACAGGGGTTTGGTTGCTTGGAGGCGAGACGTCGACCGACCTGCGCTCGGTCTGGCAGCGCGAATTCGACACCAAGCGGGATCACAAATGATTTAGGAGATCATCAGCCCGCTGATCCCCTGCCAGCCCAGATAGGGATAGGTCCCCAGCCCGAAACTGAGGCTGCACACCACTAGTTCTCCTCGGCGCAGCAGGCCGGTTTAGCCCCTTTGCAGCAGTGGAAGAAACCACTAGCGTTCATTACATACCGCCAGAAATGGAATCAGAAGCAAGGCACTGGCGGCAGCGCTGAAGCCGACGCTGCAGGCAAAGTCCTCCCGCAAGGGCAACTGCGCGGCCAGGATCACGGCGGCGCTTTTGGTGAACAGAAGGAGGTCGTCGGGACTGACCACCTCGATGATGCTGCTGATCAGCAACAGCAAGGAAAGTGGCATCGCTGCGAAACTATCCACGGCGCCGCTCCAGGCTTTGGCTGCTACGTCATCCAGCACCCCTCGGATCAGTTCACGCCCGCCCAGGGCGCTTGTCAGCAGCCAGCCCAGCCGCCCATAAACAAGCCTCCGCGGCGTAGAGGCGAAGCCCCCAGAGGCAGCAACAGCACTAGAACGATGTGGATGGGCGAAAGTGCCACGACCAGCCCGTGGGTCTCTAGTTCCGTCCAGATTCTGTGTTCCGACATAGGCCTTGCTCAGAGCTTAATGTTTTCTTGTTTAGAGTCTCAGGATTAAGGCGGCCAGGCCAATGCTCACCGCCAGACTCACAACGCCGAGCAGGGCTCTCCAAAACGCCTTGTCTTTGGTCTTGAGGAAATTGATCAAGGAACTGATGAGGCTTCAGTCGTCAGTTTTGCCACATAGCAGGAGGTAAGGAATGGTGCGATGGATTCGGCGTTTCAGCGACCGCAGCGTCTTGTTGTAGTTCACGCCGGCCACCACGCCGTAACGGTGCCCAAGAATCAGCGCACGGTCCAGATCCGCCTCACAGCTGAGGATGTCGGTCTGCACAGGGCGCGCTTGCTTTGACACCGATTCAGCGGCCGGAATTAGCGCCGAAAACAGCCCTTCCCTGTGCCGCCATCGCTGACGGGCGTCTAAGGCCTTTGTTGCTGAATCAAAAACCTGCTTGGTGGTCTCCCGCCGTGTGCTCATCGCCTCCATGCCGAGCAGGGGCAGCGCAGACATTAGGGGACAAATCCGAAGCGGAGCATGCGACAGACTCGAAGGTCCTGCTTCAGCAGTAGCTAATTGGGCGGAGCGTGGAAGCCTCCTTCTCAATGTTTTCGCCTGCCTGTTTCAGTAGCGCACTTCAAACCAGTCATCGCCTGTGCCCGGGAGCTGGCTGGGTGTCACCCGAAGCACCCGGGCGCCCGGCGGCCCTACCTCACACCAGGCCCGAAGTTCAGATAAAGCCAGTGGTGGGCCTTCGGCCTGTACTTCCACACGGCCATCACTCAAGTTGCGCACCCAGCCGCTGATGCCGAGATCAAGCGCGCGCCGATTGCAGCTGGCGCGGAACCCCACCCGTTGGACGCGGCCTTCGATCATCCAGCGCCAGCGTTCGACGAAGGGTTGGATCCGTGGGGGTTGCTGGCGGCTGACGAAGCGTTTGGCGATCGCTTCTCCCCGGCTTCGAGCGCGGCGCGCCATCGGGAGCAGATCGTCATAGAGCTTGCCCAGTGCAGGTGAATCCAGCTCGCGTGAACCGTCTGATCGACCCATCCTTCAGAATGTCGATGGACTTTCCACCCTTCAATGTCCCACAGCACTGAACTGTCGGAGGATGGTCGGTTGGTGTGCAGGTCCCAACGGTGAAATTCGTGACCAATGAGCTGTTGACCGCTTTGCACAACAGGGCTGTCCTGGCGTGCCTGCAGGCGGCGATAACCCACTTGCAGGGGGCCGCGTTGGGCCGTGAACGGAAGCAGGCCTGCCATGTTGTGGCTGGTGCCATCTAGGTCGGTTAGCCGTTCTCCGAGCACAAGCATCCCGCCGCACTCAGCATAGAGCGGCCGCTGTCGCACGAACTCCCGCAGAGACCTTAGGCTTTCCTCACAACCGCTGAGCTGGGCTGCGTGCTGCTCGGGGAAACCGCCCGGCAGGATCAGCCCCTTGGCTTCTGAAGGGATGGCTTTATCGGCCAGCGGGCTCCAGCGGAGCAAGGGCATGCCCATGTGCTCCATCAGTTCACTGGTTTCCTGGTAACGGAAGTGAAAGGCGGCATCACTGGCCAGAGCCACCGGCAGCGGTTGGCCCTGCTCCAAGGGGATGTCGGCAAGGGGGTGCGGCCCTGGGCTGGGTGCCTGCAGCAGGGGCTCCAGGCGTTCCAGGTTCAGGTGCTTGCTGGCCAGAGCGGCCCAGGCTTGGCGTCGCTGCTCGGGCGCCTCCAATTCATGCGCGGGGGCCAAGCCGAGATGACGGCCCGGTAGGGCCAGCGCCTCGCTGCGCGGCAGGCAGCCCAGCAACGGCACCTCTATGCGCTCAAGCACCTCGGCCAGCAGCTCCCGGTGCCTTGGGCTGCTGACCTTATTGAGCACCACACCGGCGATCCGCAGCTGGGAATCGTGATTGCGGAATCCACCCACGATGGCACCGAGGGACGCAGCCTGACCGCCTGCATCCAGCACCAGTACCACCGGTAGGTCCAGCAGGCGGGCCACGTCGGCGGTGCTTCCGGTTTCACTGCTTCCGATGCCGTCGAATAGCCCCATCACCCCTTCCACGAGGGTCAGCTCAGAGGTGCCTCCGTAACCGTGAAACGCCTGCCTAACCCAGGCTTCCCCGCAGAGATTGAGATCGAGATTGCGACAGGCTTGACCGGCAGCCTGGCTGAGCAGCTGGGCATCGAGATAGTCCGGTCCTATCTTGAAGGGTTGGATCCGGCGTCCGTTCTGCTGCGCCCAGCTCAACAGCGCGAGGCTCAACAGGGTTTTGCCGCTGCCACTAGCTGGTGCAGCGATGACGGCGGCCACGGCTCAGACGAAGCTCAGCCCAGCAGCCTGGCAGCCAGCGGAGCTGCGGCAGCCAGCAAGGGGTTGGTGCTGTCGTGACCGCCGCCTAGTAGGCGGGCGACATCCATTTCGGGGGTGTCGTGCTGCACGGGAACCACTTCTTCATGCAGCTCGAGGTTGGCCATGCCTCCCCCTTCCAACCGCATGCAGCCACCGGATTCAGTGCAAAGAATCACACACACCCCTTGCCCCTTCTTCGGTTCAGCAATCAGTCGCAGCCCCACCATTTGGCCGGCGTGCACGTTGGGCTGACCTGTTGCCACGGCCATCAGTTGGAAGGTCACTTCCGTGCCATCGGAGCGTTTGAACAGGGCGGTTGTGCCGTCCTCAACCACGGCATTTGAGATTAGCGTCCAGCCCAGTCGATCGGCGATCCAGGCTGCGAGTAGGAGCCCTTGGGCGGGGTGATGCCCCTCGACATCAATGTCAAGGCGGGTGATATGGCTTAAGGCATCACGCGTTTGCGGCGGGTCGAACGCCATGGCGAGGGTCTCGCGCCAGCTGCGCAGGCGCAGCCAGTTGAGATCGTTCACCGCTTGGCCGCTCTCCACGCGGCTGCGCAGCAGCTCAAGGCACCGATGCGGATCTCCCATGGCGGTATCGATGATCAGGCGACGGGGTGCGCTGGTCAGTCGTTGCATCAGCTCCGGTGCTTCATCAATGCAGCCGTTCCACCACACCCAGGCCGGCATCGATTCCGGCAGCAGTGGTTCGAGAATTGAAAGGCCCTCACTCAGGGCGCCATGGCCGCCCCGCAGCACCACAACATCACCACAGGCGGTGGTTCCGCCCCCTTCTTCAGGCAGCGGGCAGTAGGCGGCTACGAGTGTTTCTAGGGGCTGCGCCGCATCGATTGTTGGCGCCAGAGTGATCAGGCGTCTGGGCATCAGCGCACTCAGGGCCGGATCGATGTACTGCCCACGCAGGTCCTCTGCGCTGGCCTGCCCTTCAAAGTCAGCCACCGCCTTCACCACGGTTCCATTAAGGGGCGGCGTGCTGAGGGGAAGGTCGGCATCCAGTACCGCTTGGCGGCCTGCAGCGATCAACGGGGCGGATTGCTGTCCGGTGATGGGCCCAGGCAAACGACCACTGCGGATCAATTGCTGTTCGGCCCAGGCGGGTTGCCAGATCAGCAGGCAGAAGGTGTTGGCCCCGGTGCCCGTGCTGCCCTGCTGCTCGGGGGACCAGAGTTGTTCGAGGTAGTGGGGCACCTCCGCAGGTGCCAGTTCCAGCGGGGTTTGCAGGGTGAGCTGAGGGGACATGGTGACGGTGCTCTGAAGAGTGATGCGAGGAGTGAGTAGTGCAGAAAAAGGCAATCAGGGGCGTCGCCATAGCAGTCCGTCTTTCGCTATGAGGGCGTCCGCTGCGGCAGGCCCCCAGGTGCGAGATTCGTAGGGATGAACCGGTAGCTGCCAGGGACTGTCTTCAATCAATTCCAGCAGCGGGGTGTAGAGCCTCCAAGCAGCTTCCACTTCATCGCTGCGGGTGAAAAGAGTGGGGTCGCTGAGCATGGCGTCAGCCAGGAGCCGCACATAGCCCTCATCGGATGGTTCACCGAAGGATTCGTCGTAGGAGAACTCCATGTCGATGGGGCGGCTGCGCATCCCAGATCCGGGCGACTTCACCTCGAAGCGGAATTCGGCCCCCTCATCCGGTTGGATGCGCAGAATCAGCTGATTGGCGGTGGGGCCGCCGGTGGCCGCATCAAAAAGATGCACAGGTGCTTCGCGGAAGGTGAGCACCACCTCGCTCATGCGCTTTGCCAGCCGTTTGCCGGTGCGCACATAAAACGGAACACCCTGCCAGCGCCAGTTGTCGATGAACAGCTTCATCGCCACGTAGGTCTCGGTAGTGCTGTTGGGATCCACACCGGGTTCATGCCGATAACCCACGAGGGGCGATTCCGCTGAACCTCCGGGTCCATACTGGCCACGGATGCAGCAGTTCCAGGGTTCCAGCTCATCAGCCAGGCGGGCGGCCTGGAGCACCTTGGCTTTTTCATTGCGGATCGCTTCTGGGTCAAAGCGCCCTGGAGGTTCCATGGCGGTGATCGCCAGCATCTGGGTCAGGTGGTTCTGCACCATGTCCCGCAGGGCGCCTGCCGATTCGTAGTAACCGGCGCGCTCCTCCACTCCTACGGTTTCAGCGGCGGTGATCTGAACACTGGATATGTAATTGCGGTTCCAGATCGGCTCGAAGATCGTGTTGGCAAAGCGCAGAACCATGATGTTCTGGACGGTTTCTTTGCCCAGGTAATGGTCGATGCGGAAGATCTGGTTCTCTTGACCGCAGGTCTGGACCACCCGATTGAGGGCTTGGGCACTTCCGTAGTCGCGACCGAACGGTTTCTCGATCACCACCCGGCTGCGTTTGGGGTCCTTCAACAGGCCAGCGTCGGCGAGTGAACGGCAGCCACTGCCATAGAACTTGGGGGAGACGGAGAGATAAAAAGTGCGGTTACCGCGTGTGGCGCACTGTTGATCGATCTGCTCCAGTCGACCCCCGAGTCGAACCACATCTTCTGGTTTTTGAAGGTCGACCGGTTCGTAGAAAAGCTTGCCAACGAACTGCTCCCAAGCCTGGGGGTCGCTCTGAATCGTGCTTGCGAGCGCCTCAGCCATCTTTCCGCGGAAATCCTCGTCACTCCACGGCCGTCGCGCACAGCCCAGCAGGGCGAATTCACTGGGCAGTCGACGTTGCTTGAATAGCTCAAACAGGGCTGGCACTAACTTGCGGTGGGTAAGATCACCGCTGGCGCCGAAGATCACCAAACACTGCGGCGCGATCACGCGCTCCTGACGCAGTCCAACCCTGAGGGGGTTCGTCATCGTGGCAACCATGGAGCATCCAGGCTTCTGACGCAGGTTTAGGCACGGAACCGGGAACAGACATGGACTTGCCGCTTTGTTTCCGTGTTGGTTTCAGCTTTTGTTTTCAACCGAAAAAAAAGTCCACCCCAAGAGGTGGACTAGAAACGATCGGTGTGTGATCGATCGAATCAATAGGTTTCAACGTGCCAGCGGTCGGCTTTCTTGAGCTGAGGGCGTAGTTCGGCCCAGTCCAGACCCTTGGCGGAAGCGGCAGCGGTCATGGCTTCATCGATGCCCGGCTCCATGCCGCGCAGACCGCACATGTACACGTGCGTTTTGGGATCTTCGATCATTGAGAAGATCTCTTCGGCGTGCTCCAAAACACGGTCCTGAATGTACATACGGCCGCCCTTGGTGTTCTGTTGTTCTCGGCTAATCGCCTTGGTGTAGCGGAAGTTATCGGGGAACTCCTTCTCATAGTGGAGGAAGTCCTCGTCGTACAGAAGGTTGGCGGTTTTGGGTGCGCCCATGAACAGCCAAGCTTTGCCACGGAATTTCCAGCCGTTGGCCTCTTGTTCGCGGGGCTCGAACATGCGGCGCAGGTAGGTGCGCATTGGAGCGATGCCGGTGCCGGTTGCCAGCATGATGATGTTGGCGTCTTCATCGTCAGGGAGAAGCATCTCCTTGCCGACAGGGCCGGTGATCTTCACCTTGGTGCCGGGTTCGATGTCGCAGAGGTAGGTGGAACAGACGCCATAGACCTGTTCACCGACATCGTTCTTGTATTCGAGTTGGCGAACGCAAAGGGAAACGGTGTTTCCTTCCAGGTTGTCGCCATGACGGGTGCTGGCGATGGAATACAGGCGCAGTTTGTGGGGTTTGCCTTTGGCATCTTCTCCTTCGGGAATGATGCCAATGCTTTGGCCTTCGATGTACTTCAGCTGGGGGTCGCCACCTGCAAGATCGAAAGTTATGTGCTGAACACGACCAATCGCGCCGTCTTGCAGCAGGGAATAGTTCTCAGTGACCGTCCCCATGAATGGTGTTTTGGGCTTGTAAGTGTTG
>QCSL01000069.1 GCA_003209165.1 Synechococcus sp. AG-670-B23
GCCACCGGCCCCTCATGGTGAATAGTACATCTGTTTTACTCACGGAACGCCAGGGTTGGTCAAGGGGTAAGTCCGAAGAATGTGTTTCTGGTGGCGTCGAACGGTGGGAGCGGACAAGATGGATAGGGACAAAGTCCAGTCTTCGTGAGCACTTTCCGAGAAAAACTCTTGCACTCTCTGGACTCTGAGGGCGAGCCAGGAAGAGCAACTAATGCCGTCAAAGCAATAGGCCTGCTGATCGCATTGTCAATCGGGTTGGCTGTTTTGGCAACAGAACCTCTTGTCAGGTCATCACTGGGAGATTTACTCGTAAAACTTGATATTGCGGTCGCAATAATCTTCCTGCTCGAATACATCTTGCGACTCTGGGTTGCTCCACTCAGGGACGGAGCGGGAAGAGGCATTCGAGGTGCCTGGGACTATGCCATTACGCCTATGGCGATTCTTGACCTAATAGCAATCGCTCCAACGATCCTTGGTTTCATCACCCCTGAACTCTATTTGCTCAGGATTATTCGACTAGTACGAATAGGAAGGGTCGGTCGCTCAAAGCGTTTTCGGCAAAGCATCAAGTATTTCAACAAAGCAATCGCCGCCAAAAAAGAAGAACTTCAGATTTCCGCTATTTACTCAGGAGTCGTCATCATTTTCAGCAGCATATTGATGTTCTTAGTTGAAGGAGGGGTCCAGAAAGAACAGTTCGGTTCAATACCAAGATGCCTCTGGTGGTCGATTATTACGGTGACAACAGTTGGATATGGCGACGCTTATCCCATAACAGCGCTGGGGAAACTTGTGGCAGCATTGACTGCTATGTGCGGGATAGCTGTGATCGCCATCCCAATCGGCATTATCTCGGCAGGTTTCACTGAGTCTCTTGGATCAAGGAACTCTAGAGAAGATCCTTGAATGCCTGCAAAGCATTAAAAAAACTCCTCCGCCACCTTGGAATTACTAAACATATATTTTTCGTAGATTCCCGATGCTGATTTGAAGTTAATCTCGCCGTATTGCATCACAGTTAACTGTCAATTTTCAACCAATCGTTTATCTCTGCTCCCTTCCTTGTTCGATTTCTCCCAAACTTCTCAAACCCGTTTGCTATAAGCGGGACACCCTGGTTTTTTACAGTACGAACCAGGACGACCAAGCATTAAAAAGCACATCACCGCAGTGGGTTTGGGACGATCTAAGACCTAACAGGACTTACTCAGAACGGAGAGGGTGGTACTTCCAGGGAAATGCTTGAAACGGAGAGGGTGGAAGTCGATTTCAGACCACAGTGCTCTTCAGGAGACTTTCGTAGACGTTTTCTGAAATCGTTTTCGTATTTCCTACCCCATTTCCTACCCCAAAAAGCGCGTACTATGAGGAACTCAAGGAGACGCCTATAGACCTCAGGAGAAAACAGGGTCGAAGCGGGTGGCAAGAACTCAGACGGGGACTGAGAAGTAGGGCATCAAGGGTGTTCTGAAATCGTCTACGCAGAAACTCAGAGTCAAACCCACGAAGAAAAAACGCTTAGACGATTTCAGATCACGCGCAATCAAGTCGGGGCGATCACGACGCAGCAGAAGCTCGTGCTGATACGGTCATCCGTAAGCACAAATACTTACCAGACCCTGCTTGCGGCATTAGAACGAGATCGGTCCAAGTCATGAGACCTTCTGAACCATGGGGTCAAACACCCATGGTTTTTTCCTGGACTGCTAACGGAACCCGCAGTACCCAGGACATTTGCCGAATACTTGTCTCACCTCCGAACTTTGGTCGGTGAAGGGGTGAGAGCGATCTGAGGCGGTCTAGGGATACTCCGCCTCAGATCCTCATACCCGTTGCGTAGGAGGACAAGACTCCATTAGAACAGGCGTACTATCAGTCCTGGATTATGCATGAAGGATGGTTGGTCGACCCTGGCACCAACTGGGTATGGCGGTTTCATCGGGATGACAAGGCATGGGTCCGTGATCCGAAGGTGTTCATGGACCGCGGAATGGCCATGCCTGACGGACAACCACCACTGCTGAAAGAACGCAGGCACGTCCCTCAGGAAGATGCAGAGACGATCTGGCGCAACCTCAAGTCGATGGGGTGGAAGCGATCAGAACCGTTATGGGTGCCTCAGCAGAACCCTGATCACTCAGGACTGATTTGCTCTGCCTATGACATTGATCTAGGTATTTCTCACTACTTCCAAGTGCGGCGTCATGGGGAATAGTTCCCTCACAGGGATCAATTCCCTTAATGCGTCGAACTGGGGCGGGGTGGGACCTGCCCTTTTTTATGGCAGTTCGCAAACGACACCTGCAGGGAATCGTCTGAAAGGGTCCAATGCGATGGGTTATCTCAGTCCCTGATTCCCGTAGCACTTGATACCCATCGAGGGCACACCAAAAGAAAGACTGGCAATGCGTCGAGAAGGATCGCCGGAAAAGCGATCCTTTTTATTGGCAATTTGTGAACACCACCCACGACACAGCACTTTCGTGGGCGAATGTGTTGTCTCCCAAGAACCTCCTGGTTCGACGCATTCTCCCCTCTGAAGGAGCAGATTCGTCCTGCTCCTTTTTTCATGCCTGGACAGGGCACTGACGAGTAGGCACAAAAAAAGGCAGGACGAGTAATGCCCTGCCTTCTCATGACTTCCCTGGGGAGAAAGTACTGAGGATATTTAGTTGTCTATTGCTTCTTTGTAGGGAAGTCCCATCTCTTTTTTGGTGGACTGAATTCGGAAGAACAGGTTTTCCAACCTTTTCATCAGTTCTGCCATCTCTCTTCTTTTGTTAGTCATCTGACTTCTATGGGGGAGAAAGTGCTGTGATGCTCTTTTTTGTGTATCATAGAAATCCTTTGGCTTTATTGTCGTGGAAGTACTATGAAGTTTGTTTTGTTTGCCTTGATGATGGGTGAGAGTGAATTTCTTCCGGGAGATCTTGCCAAAGATAAGGTATTCCGTATTGCGCGCGTAGTTAGTGCTTTGTCTTATTTTGCTGGGATTGTTATGATTTTTTTGGGCTTGATCAGCCTAATTAAAGTCGGTTTAGGAATATCTAATTTTTCCATGCCTCAGACAGCCCAAGGTATGCTTGGCGGAGGATTAATTTTTTGTTCGGCTAATGGTCTTATTAGTCGATATCTAATTAAAGGGCTTCTCCATCCTTCTGGTCGTCTGATTGCTTTCTTGCTTCCGTTTGGGTCGGCGCTATTTATTGTAGTCTATCGTGAATTGGTTATAAATAGCAGTGAAAAGCTTGAGTCTTATAAAAGAACAATTACTGAAGGTAGTTTGGTTGAGTGGATGGGATTTTTAGCATTGGTAGCCTCGGCTATTCTTCTTCTCAAAGCCGCAAGAAATAGGGAACCCAATGCTTCCAGGTATCTTTTGCTGTCAGCGTCGGCGGTTTGTTTTTTAGTGGGGATGGAAGAGATGAGTTGGGGGCAGATGATTTTTAACTGGGATACTCCATCTTTCGTCGGTCAATACAATGTTCAGGATGAAACAGGTTTTCATAACTTGTGGTTTATCCATCAACAAACATGGATTATTGGGGCGTTAGTCATGACTTTGTTCCTGCTGCTCTCTCTGTCTGGTTTCTTGCTTAGATCATTGGGTTTAGTGCGACCGCTTTCTTTCGCTGATATGTTGCTTCCCTTGGGTTGTACTGCAAGTTACTTTCTTGTTGCTTCAGTTTTTTACTGGCTTACAGTTGTTGATAAGTCTGGTGCTGGTTTAGTGTTTTTTCACAGTAGCGAGCAGGAGATTGGTGAATTGTTCTTTTACTGCGGGATACTCATTCACTCTGTATATGCTTACCTTATTTCTCCGCGATCGCGAGGAGCCTTGGAATAAGCATTCTGTATTCTGAAATGACCTTAGCGTGGAAGTTTTTGGAGATAATAATATTTTTTAGGCTTTCAAAAAATTAATTGTGATTCAAGTATTGTGTTCAAAAGTAGATTGCCTGCAGCAGCTCTGGTACCTGTTCCCACTCGATATGTGGGTGGTGCTTGGGGTCATGCTTGCTCTCTTATCCCTTCTGCTTGGTTGCAGGTTCTACGATGATGTAGAGGCAGTCGCCTACGGATTTCTTCTGCATCTTGTCGGTCGGCGTCAGAGACCGAACTTCCGAGTCAGTGAAAGGCATCCCAGGATTCCTACCCCAGTCAAGGTTTTCCTACCCCATTTCCTACCCCACGGGGCATAGATTTCTATATCCTTGCAGAGTATGTCGTAGACCTTTAAACCCACCAAACCCGTTGGTATGACTGGATTTATAGACCTCCAGAGATCTCTAGAGACTTACTCAAAACGGAGAGGGTGTTCTTTCAGTTGAGGTCCAAATAGTACATAAAGAGACCATTTAGGACGAACTTTCTACCTGAGACAGGATTTCCTCCCACACATCCACCCACACATTTCGTAGGACCTCCTGAAACCAACTAGAACGACTCAGGAGGACCCATCCCACGACGGATCAGCACCGAAACGATTTCGAGTCGGGACGATTTCAGGGAAGAGGGTTCATCGCAACGACCCGTGCTGTTGGGTTGCGAGCACCTGTGAAGTTGTTTGTGCTTTGGGTGATCCCTCTACTGCTCCCATGAAGCATGTGGAGCAACTCCCCCCTTCCAGGCATGGGTCCTCACTGCTACATGCTTTTGGAAGGTCAGAAGGTCTCCTTGGGAGTCCATCCCGATGCCGTCATTACTGAGGACTTCTCACTTCCGGACGGCACAGCAGTCCATGTGATTGTTGGGGAAGAGGAGCAAGACAAGTTGTTTGCTCTACAAGGACTACTGGATGAGGGGGGTTGATCCCTCTGCCTAAGGACTTATCAGGTCCAGCAAACTCCCTTCAGCACTAAGGAGTCGGTGCCTCTTCCCTGTGCTTTGTGCTCTGCGTGAGGCAACACGGAAGGCATCTGCCTCGTTGTTTTTGGTCTGGAAGTGCTTCCAGGAACCGAACTGGTCTTGGTATTCGATTTCGACTCTCATTCACCAAGACCCTTGAGTTCTTCTAGTAGAACTCGGTTCAGTCGGTCATCGCATCCAACGACCATCTGCGGATAAATGGTTCCTTGTCTGTATGGGGCATATGCAGCAGCACAGACCTCCTGTGTTGCTGCTTTCCACTTGTCCAGGGTCGTTGGTTCCAGTTGCTCCTTAAGTGCTTGGTTGGATTCCTCCCATCGTTGGGAGGCACACCACCTCATCTCAATGGTGTTCTCTCCAGGGCATTGGATCTCAGGTTCCCTTGCTTGCACCTGCACCAGTGGGAAGAACAGCAGGAGGAGAAGTGCTCTCATTGCTCTTCGATGACCTTCTCCACCGCATCCTTCACCCTGTCCTGAAAGGTTTTTCCGTCCTTCTCTGGAGCAATCGCATTAGCAGTCGATCTCAGCAGGTCTGCAGTGATCTGTCTTGCTTCTGGGGTGGTGAAGAGCAGTAACCCCAGTCCGACTCCGACAAGGATCTTCAGCATGAGGAGGTCTGCTTGTTCATGATCATCTTCAGTTCCTCAACTGATAACCATGGTTTCCTCCTGTGGATCATGCGATGGCAGTTAGGGCAGACGCACCGTAGGTCTTTCAGTTTTGTTTTTTCTCCCTGCTTCATTTGAGAGACAGGGACTTCGTGGTGGATTTCGCAAAAATCTAGACCCATTTCTCCATACACTTTCTCAAAGTCAAATCCACATGCCTCGCATGTAACCCTTGTGTTTTTGATTTTGAAGTCCTTGATCTTATTTTCTTTGTTCTTCTTGCTTCTTTCGTGCCTTTTGTGGATTGTTCCAATGACTCGTCCTTCCGACTCCATCTCTGGTTCGTCTAAGTGATCGTTATCGGGAAATGAGGTTCCATCCTTGATTGATCTCTTGATAAGTTCTGCTGTTGCTTTGAGTTCTTCTTGTCTGTCGTAATACTCGTTCCAGATTGTTTCCTCTAGTTTGTTCCCTTTGGGTAGTCCTTTGCTTTCTGTTGTTGGGTCAAACCTTCTGAAGTTCATCATTTTCATGTAAACCCCATCCCCGTTCCTTAGTTTTTCGTGGATTGGGTTGCCTTTTTGTGGGTGATATTGACGAAGTAATCTGCTTATTTCTTGTATTTCATTGCTCTCACTGCTTGGAAACTGCGGTCGATACCTGAGATATGCGTCCAAGAGGATTATGTGTTCCTCTCTGTCCCAGTGATACCTGGGGTCATGGGTAAGTTTTTTTTCTTCTTGCGGTTCGGGGTTGCTCATGCGACCACCTCTGCTTCTTTCACGATTCTGGTGATGGTTGCAAGTGCAAGTCCTGTCTGCTCTCTGATTGACCTGTAGGACTCCCCTTCCTGACGCAGACGCAGAACCAGGGTCTCCTTCTTGCCTGATGTTTTGGGTCTTCCACCAAGGTTCCCTCCTGTCCTCCTTCGGTGCTCTACGGACTCCCTACTCCTCTCTTGGATCAAGGACCTTTCCACTTCTGAAAGACCAGTCAGCAGTCCCACAACCAGAGGTCCCATCTTCCCCAGTGCCTTGGTGTCAATCAGTCCATCCAGGGTTCTGACGTGGATTCCCTTCTGTTGGAGTTCGTTCAGTCGGTTGATCACCTCAACCTGAGTTCTCCCTAAACGGTCCAACTTGGAGACGACCAGCAGGTCTCCCTTCCGAAGGACGGACAAGCAGGCACGGAGTTGGTGCCTTTGATCAAGGGTCGTGGTGCTGCTGACCTTCTCAAAAAAAACCTCTTCGCATCCATCTGCTTTCAGGTCTTCCACCTGTGAGTCGGTGGATTGATGGGAGGTGGAGACCCTTGCGTATCCGATCTTGCGTGTCATGTCGCAGAAAGGGTGTTCTTTCTGAATCATAGCAACCGAACACCTTTCCGAACACTTTTTGGTCTTGAGAACCTAGTGCTGTCGGTTTGTTCTTTTTGTCAGAGGATCTCTTGAGTTTCTGAAACATGAACCGAACACCAATCCTCTGCTAGGAGTAATACAGATTTACTAGTGGAGGGTGGTCACTGGAGATGGGTGGTTGATGAACCCCGAAGATCGATGGACCTATCGGTTTCACAGGGACGACAAGGCATGGGTCAGGGATCCCAAGGTCTTTGTGGATATGGGTCGTGCGATGTCCGATGGGTCTCCTGCTCTGCTCAAGACACGTCAATACCTCCGCAGGGAACAGGCAGAGGGGATGTGGAAGGACCTTGTGCGAAAAGGGTGGAAGCAGGTTCCTGCTGTGTGGGGTCCTGACGCAGAACTCTGAGGTCTCCCCCACTCTTTATGAGGATTAGCAGTCACTTCAAGTCAGTTGGAGGGCAGTGTCCTCGTTTGTGATCTTGTGGGGTCTTGCGTCGATTGCTTTCGTCTCTGTCATCTCCTCTGTGCTTGCCGTAGAGAGGAACACTAGAAGAGATTGAACTGATTATTTATTTGATGCGTCCCATACAAATCCAATGTCGTCAAGAAGTCGGATGCGTTCTTCTGATAGTTTCCCTTCCTTCCTTTTTTGACGTTGTCTGGCAACCCACTTGCCAAGAGCATTTGTTGGATGCCTTGGTGGTACTAGAGCATTGCCATTTTCCTCGACATATTGCTTGAGTTCATTGTATTTGTCTTGCCATATTTTCTCGTCTGGGTCCCATATGAATCCAATAGAATCAAGAAGTTTAATACGTTCGACTGATAGTTTGCCGTTTTTATTTTCCTGCCTTTGCCTGTTACCCCAACCTCTAAGTTTTGGATGACTTTTAGGCACTAAAGCATTACCATTTTCCTTAATGTATTGCTTATATTCCTCATATTTATCTTGCCATGATTGCTCGTTAGGGTCCCATATAAATCCAGTAGCATCAAGAAGTTTAATGAGTTCGACTGATAATTGTCCATTTTTATTTTTTTGCCTTTGCTTGTCACCCCATGCTCTAAGTTTTGAATGACTTTTTGGCACTAAAGCATTTCCATTTTCCTTGATGTATTGCTTATATTCCTTATA
>QCSL01000070.1 GCA_003209165.1 Synechococcus sp. AG-670-B23
GGTGACGCTCTGCAGTCCAGGCCTGGCTAGGTGATTGGTCTGTGGTGGTGACCAGTGGAAGCGGTGGAGCTTCAAATGCTGGGAAAGGAGCGCGTTCGGGGTAGCTCCGGAGGAGGTTCTGCCATTGGTATCGAATCTGGCGCCCCAAACCGCGGTGGCGTGCGAGACCCAGGCAGAAGGTGAGGGTGGCTGGTTCAGGCAATTCGCCCACCAACCCTCGGGGCAGGAACCAATCATCGGCATCCAAGCCGGTGATTCCCGCCTGGCCTGTGTGCAGGATCAGGCGAAGCGGATCTTGGTTGTTCAGCAAAGGCACACCGATGTTGCGTAAGCCATCGGCGAGCTCTTCAGCCTCCTGCAGACGCTGAAGCAATTGCCGGCGTCCCTTGAGTCGCTGCCAGTGTTGAAGGGCTTCTTCGCAGGAGGCCAGTAGCAGTGCACTGGGGCTTGTGGTCTGTAGCAAGCCCAGGCTGCGTTCCACGCGCACTGGATCCAGGCGCTCCCCCTGAAGCCAGAGCACCGCTGTTTGGGCAAGGCCTGCAGCTGATTTCTGCAGGGAATGCACCACCAGATCGGCGCCACAGTGCAGCGCGCTGGGGGGGAGGGGATGATCCACCCCAGCGGCGAAATGACAGCCGTGGGCTTCATCCACCAACACGCAACAGCCTTGTTGTTGCAGCTTCTGGATCACCGCCGTCGGGTCATTGGCATAGCCCTGGTATGTGGGATGCACCAGAACCGCGGCACGGATAGGTGCTCCATCACAGGGCAGGGCCTCTAGCACCCGTTCGATCCAGGTGGCATCTGCCGGTGCCGGCTGGCCCCGGTCGCTTTGAAAGGGGAGATCGAACAGAATCGGCCGTAGATCCCCCAGAACGCAGGCCTGAATCAGGCTGCGATGGACGTTGCGGGGCACCAGAACCCGCTCTCCGGGGCGGACCATGGCCAACAATGCGGCCTGAAGCAACCCCGTGGCCCCGTTTACTCCGTACCAGCAGCGCGCCACATCCATCTGGGCCGCGGCGGAACGTTGGCTCGCGGCGATGGCCCCGTCCTGTTCCAGCGGACCGCCAAGGGCTGGCAGTTCCGGCAGGTCCCAGACGCCAGCGCGGTGTCGCAGCAATTGACGCAGTCCATCCGGAAGGGCAGCCCCCCGTCCGTGGGCCGGCAGAAACAGGGGCTGACCAACGCGACGGGTGAGCTGGGGCAGAAGCGTCATCGAATCCGCCTGATCTCCTTAAAGTCTCCCTCTGTACTCAGCGCGATGCGATGCGTTACGACCCCGCGCGGGATCTGGGCTGGCTGCTGCTGCGTCCCTGGGTTGCCATCCCGCGCCTAGTCCACGTCTTGTGGACCTTGGCTGGTTTGGTGCTGGTGTTGCTGCTGCGTGGAGGCAGCAGGGACGCTGTCGTTCAGAAGGGACTCGCGCGTCGCATTCTCAACACCCTCACGGGTCTGGGTCCCTGCTTCATCAAGTTGGGGCAGGCCCTCTCAACCCGACCTGATTTGGTGCGTCGGGATTGGCTGGAGGAACTGACGCGTCTGCAGGACGATTTGCCGGCCTTCTCTCATGCCACCGCCCTGGCTTGCATCCGCGAGGAACTCGGTGCCCCGGCCGAAGAGTTGTTTGAGGAGTTCCCCGACGCGCCGATAGCCGCTGCCAGTCTTGGGCAGGTTTATAAGGCCCGTTTGCAGGGCCAGCACTGGGTTGCGGTGAAGGTGCAGCGCCCCAACCTCACTTTCATTCTGCGGCGAGATCTGGTGGTGATCCGGGCCCTGGGTGTCATGACGGCGCCGCTGCTGCCGCTCAACTTGGGCTTTGGGTTAGGCGGAATCATTGATGAGTTCGGCCGCAGCTTGTTTGAGGAGATCGATTACGGCCTGGAGGCGGCCAATGCAGAGAGGTTTTCGGCTCTCTTCGCTGACAACGAGGCGGTATACATCCCAAAAGTGGAGCGGATGCTCAGCTCCACCCGGGTGTTGACCACAACCTGGATCGATGGGGCCAAGATGCGCGACAGAGAAGAGCTGCGCTCCCAGCGACTCGATCCAACGGCGTTGATCCGCACCGGCGTGATCTGCGGCCTTCAGCAATTGCTGGAGTTTGGCTATTTCCACGCCGACCCTCATCCCGGCAATCTCTTCGCCCTGCCAGGTCGCACCGGGGATCTTGGCCATGTGGGTTATGTCGACTTCGGGATGATGGACTCCATCAGCGATAGCGACCGCCTCACCTTGACCGGTGCCGTGGTGCACCTGATCAACCGAGATTTTTCCGGGTTGGCGAAGGACTTCCAATCCCTCGGTTTTCTGAGCCCCACCGGCGATCTCACTCCGATTATTCCTGCCCTCGAAGAGGTGCTCGGCGGCAGTCTTGGCGACTCGGTTGGATCGTTCAACTTCAAGGCGATCACCGACCGTTTTTCTGAGTTGATGTTCGATTACCCCTTCCGGGTGCCGGCTCGCTTCGCGCTGATCATCCGTGCCGTCGTCAGCCAGGAGGGGCTTGCACTGCGGCTTGATCCGAACTTCCGGATCATTGCTGTCGCCTATCCCTATGTGGCCCGTCGACTGCTGGCGGGAGACACCAGCGAAATGCGCGAGAAGCTGCTGGAGGTCATCTTTGATGAAACTGGTCGCCTGCGCCTGGATCGACTGGAAAGTTTGCTCGATGTGGTGGGTCAGGACGCACCCGCGCCAGGCAAGGAACTGATCCCAGTAGCTGGGGCTGGCTTGCGGCTGCTGCTTAGCCGAGATGGTGCTGACCTGCGCGGGCGTCTGCTGATGACGTTGATCCGAGACGATCGACTTCACACCGACGACGTGCGTGCCCTCGTAGGTCTGCTTGGGCGCACTTTCGGACCTGGGCGTCTGGCTGGTGGACTGTTGCAGCGCCTCAACCCCCTGGCGGCAGCGTGATCCAACAGCCGAAGATGCTGATGGAACTGAACACCACAACGGTGAGCGGCCAGATTTCGTCCAGTTGCTCTAACCGATGCTGTTTGAGAGTTTTGGCGTCGCCTTCCGGCATTGCCTCCAGCTCCCAGTAACGCCGTCCGATGAAGATCACCAGGATGAAGGCCAACAAGGTCACCACGTAGGCAATCACATACACCTGATCTAGAAAGGTGAGATAGGGAAGGTCGGGCAGTTCCTCCCGGTAGGTCTGTTGGAGGAACACCAGGGTCAACAGTACGGTGACAGGAATTCCTGCACGCGCGTCCTGTTCATCGGCTCGGACTTTGAAGACAAGAAGAACCATGGTCATTACCACCAGCAGGGGCAGCATCAACCGCCAGACCGCAGACCAGGATGAGGTACCGAACGTGATATCGAAGATGACCAGGCTGTAGTCATCCGCGCTGCCCCCCCACCCGAAATTGGTGGCGTAGTTGTGCCGATATTCGGCAATGGACCAGCCTCGGTTCAGCCAGCCGATCATTCCTGCGAACAAGCCCATCCCACTGTTTTTGATGTCGGGCTCGAAGCGGAAATGGGGATAGTCGAGGGAACCATTCACATCCTCCATTTCAAGGACAAGGGGCAGGCTCACGGTCACAAAAGGAAAGTGCCTGAAGCTGGCTTTGTCGATGTAGAAGCTGCCGATATAGCTGAACAGTTGGTAGTACGTTCCGTCGTCGTTGTGCACTGGGGCTGAGGACACCGGCGTCAGCACTGGATCGGCATCGGATAGCAATGCGTTCACCAGGGTGATTCCCTGTTCAATCGTTTGATCCCGTTCATTCAGATAGCGCTGCAGCTCCTCTTCCCAGCGCATCCAGACGTAACCGTTGGATGAGTAACTGGGGATGTTCAGATCCAGGTCGTAGGTGTTGGTGGCGTAGATCCCCACCTGAACGTGGTACGTGGCATCCTCTAGCCCCTGTTGATCCAGGACCGTCTCCTGGACCGAAAGCTTTTCGCCCCGCAAGGAGGTCCAGCCGTCCCCGGGCATCCGTTGACTGTCCGTCGTTAAGGCTCGTGATGCCGATGACAAGCGCAGCGCATCACGGCTGGGGACACGACCGACATCAAGCCTGTTGATGCCGGTGAACGCCAGAAGACCGGCAAGCAGAATGGAAACAAGGGCAAGGAAGTTCCAGTGCTTCTGTTTCTTGGAGACCATTTGCGGCACAGTTCTGGAGTAACTCTGACGTGCTGGGCATTACTGAGCAGTGGACTGCTCACGCTGCTTCAACCTCGCCCTGTTGCTTCTCAGCCCCCTGGCAGCGGGCAAGATCCCAACGCTCTGGTGCTTGGCCAGTCCCTACCGCTCTCGGGCCCTTCTGCACAACTCGGTTTGGATTACCGACGCGGTGCCTTGGCCTGGTTTGAGTCTGTGAACCGTGAGGGAGGGATTCACGGGCGCAGAATCGAATTGGTCAGTCTTGATGACAAATACGAGCCGTCGCAGACGCTGATCAACACGCGCCAATTGTTGAAACGCAATGATCTGCTGGCGTTGTTCGGTTATGTGGGCACCCCCACCACAAAAGTGGCGCTGCCGTTAATCGAGGCTGCGGAGGTGCCGTTGGTGGCGCCGATGACGGGGGCAAGTCTGCTTCGACGGCCGGAGCTGCGCATGGTGTTCAACATGCGAACCAGCTATCGCCGGGAGATTGCGGCGATGGTCGACGAGCTGGTGCGCGATGCGCACCATCGCATTGCGATCGTTTATCAAGACGACGCCTTTGGTCAGGATGGCCTTGACGGCGCCATGTCTGCCCTCACCAGCCATGGGCTCAAACCTGTGGCGATCACAACGGTGCAACGCAATTCAGCTCAGGTGGGGGATGCATTGGACGACCTGATGGCGGTCAATCCCAACGGGGTCGTGCTCATTTCTGCCTATGTGAGTTCGGCTGCCCTGGCCACCGCGCTGCGCGAACGGGGCAGCAGCACTCAGATCTTGAATGTGTCGTTTGTGGGCACCCTAGCTCTGCAGAGGGCGATGCCGGTGGGCAAAGCCAATGGCATCGGTGTGGCTCAGGTGGTGCCGTTTCCTTGGAATCGTTGGATTCCCGTTGTGGCTGACTATCAGCGTTGTCTGCGGCTGAGTGATGAGGCATCGGGTTTTGGCTTCACCAGTTTTGAGGGCTATCTCGCGGCGCGGATGATCACCGAAGCGCTGACGCGGGCTGGGAAGAACCCAACACGTCAATCCCTTGTCCAGGGTCTTGAGTCAATCAATGATCTTGATCTGGGGGGCTTCCGAATTCAGATGGGGCGGGATGATCACAACGCCAGCGACTTTGTCGAACTCACCTTTCTCGGCTCACAAAGCTGGGAACCTTGAGCTGAGATCGCTAATGTCGCAGCTCTTTGAGATCAGCGTCGATGTCTGAGGAGATCAGCGCCCAGGAGCTTGAGCAACTACTCCAGATGATGACCCTTCCCGAGCCTCCTTACCTGCTGGCCGGAATCGGTCTGTTGATGGGTGTGCTCTGCGGCCTGACCTTCGGCCGTCAGGTCCAGAACAAACTCGATGGCTGGAAGCAAGACAGGCTTCCTCTGATGCCTTTGGGGACGGCCGAGATCAACTTCAGCTATGCGGGCACTTTGATCGGTGTAACGCTATTCATCGGTTGCTGCCTTCAGATTTTCGGGTTTGCCTCAGGCGCTGCCCTGCTGGTGGCCCTGCTGCTCTCACTGCTGACCGGTGGAGCTTTGTTCTCTCAGCTGGAGCGCCTGATGCAGCAGGTGGAAGAGGGCAAGTTCAAAGCGGTTGATTTCGACAACTTCGACGAATTCTTCTGAGCTTGGCCTCGCTGTTTCATTTAATTCGTGATCTGAGCTCTTAAGCGAAGCCGCTGTTCTTTTCAAAGTGGATAGTTCTTTGGGCACAATGCAATTGTTCCCAGATCGTTGGACGTGACAACCCTTTCTGCGGCTGTCTCCACCCGTCGGCTTCTCGTGGTGGAAGACGACGAAAGCATTCGGGCAACGGTTGGAGAGGCCCTGCGCTCGGAGGGTTATGAGGTGCTCGCCTTTGCAGACGGCGCCGCTGCCCTCAATCTGATCACCGGTGAATTCTCAGATCCTTTTGATCTGATCGTGCTCGATCTCATGCTGCCAAAGCTGGGTGGGCTTGATCTTTGCCGTGAGCTACGTCGCGTTAACAACACCACCCCGATACTGGTGATCAGTGCCCGCGACAGTGAGACCGATCGGGTGCTGGGGCTGGAAGTTGGCGCTGACGATTACCTGGTCAAACCCTTTGGGCTGCGCGAGCTGGTGGCACGCTGCAGGGCGTTGCTGCGGCGATCCCGCCAAACGGAGACGTCAGCTCCCGAACCGCAATCCCTCAGTCACGCCAACCTTTGCCTGTTCCCCAGTGAGTGCAGGGTCACCCGGGATGGCTCGGATCTGACCCTCTCCCCCAAGGAGTACAAAATCCTCGAGCTGTTCATTCAGAACCCCAAGCGCGTCTGGAGTCGTGATCAGCTACTCGAGAAAATCTGGGGCATCAACTTTATTGGTGACACCAAAACAGTGGATGTTCACATCCGTTGGCTGCGGGAAAAGGTTGAGGACGAGCCCTCATCCCCTCAGCTGATCCGAACGGTTCGTGGCTTCGGGTACCGCTTCGGCTGAGGGTGCTCTGTTGATCTCTGCGGCACTCGGCTTTGCGGCTGGCATCGGGATCACGCTTCTGCTGCAGCGACGATGCCTCGTCTTTAAGGGCAGGCGGGGTTTCGAGGAGCGCTCCTTTGCCTTGAACGCCCCTCAGCTGCTGGCCTGGATTGATGAAGCCACCCAGGGCTGGATGATCCTGGCTCCAGATGACTCCATCGCCTACATCAACGGACGGGCCGAACGTCTGCTGCACATTTCGTCCAATCGCTTGGTTCGTGGCATGAAGTTCCGGGATGTCCTGGACATTCCCTCTTTGGAGGAGGTGATCTTCAGCAGTCGCCATCAGCAACGCCTCCAACGCTGCGAATGGGATCAACAGCGGGATCCGCTGGAGGCCATTGTTTTGCCAGGCAGTGATAAATGTTTGCTGGTGCTCATCCAAAACCGCCAGTCCCTTGAAGCCCAGCAACAGCAGCAGGAACGCTGGGTGAGTGATGTAGCCCATGAGCTCAAGACTCCCCTCACTGCCCTGATGTTGGTGAGCGATCGTCTTGAGCTGGCCGTCTCTGCAGAAGACACGGCCCTGGTGCAAAGGCTGCAGAAGGAACTCCGGCGTCTTCAGCTGCTGGTGGAAGACCTGCTGGAGCTATCGCGGTTGGAGAACAGCCTGCCTCACGACGACAGCGACCATGTGCCCCTAACCCTGGAGGATCTGGTCGACAGCGCCTGGGGAACCATCCGCCCAATCGCAGAGGAACTGCGGGTGACGCTGCAACTGGACCGATCCGAATCCGGGCCGCTGCTCGGTGATCAGCGCCGTCTACATCGTGCGGTGCTGAACCTTCTCGACAATGCTCTTCGCTACTCCCCCGAGAAGAGCAGCATTGACGTGTCCGTCCGCCAGAGCGGCGGCTGGTGGTTGCTCAGCATTCGTGACCACGGCACTGGTTTGAGTGAGACCGATCTCAGCCGCATGTTTCAACGCTTCTATCGGGGTGATCCCTCCCGGGCACGCTCCAGCCGCAGCGGCAGTGGACTTGGACTGGCCATCGTGCAGCAGATCGCCGTGAACCACGGCGGCCGCATCGAAGCCCGCAACCATTCCGCCGGCGGGGCCTGCATGGATCTCCTGCTGCCCAGGGAGCCGCTGGGATGACGCGCCAGCGCCTCCAGAAACTGATCGCTGCTGCTGGCCTCTGCTCCAGACGTCGGGCTGAGGAATGGCTGC
>QCSL01000071.1 GCA_003209165.1 Synechococcus sp. AG-670-B23
AACTGCCCATTGGGCAGCCATTGGGGTTGAAACACCGAGACGCCTTTGCCCCCAGCCAGCTGCTGGGGTTTGAGCGGGACGCCAGTGTCGCTGAACTCTGCGCACCAGAGACTGCTGCTGTCCCAAGGCATGGCGGGTTGCTGCCATTCCACCCAGGCGAAGCGTTTGCCTTGAGGGCTCAAGCAGCCATACCCCGCAAAGTCCGTTGGTTGGTGCAGCAGCAGCGGCGTCTGATCCGTTGAGTTCAGCTCCAAGCTCACCAGCTCGTCACGGCCTTCGATTTCGCGGATGCCAAGCCAGCGCTGGCGAGGCAGATCGAGAACGCCATCCGCCAGCTCCCAGTCGCCTTCTCGGCTGAGACGTTGGGCTGCTGCCAAGGGTGTGGGTTGATTGGTGCTGGTCTGCGGCAGGCGCCAGTCCTGACGCCATAGGCAGCCGCTGTCGATCCAGGCCAGGATCAGCCTGTCTTGCTCCACAGCTGTGGCAAGCACCCCGCCGCCGTAGTCATGCACGCGACTGCGTAGATTGCAGGGGGCCGGTGTGAGCTCTTGAGGCTTCGCTTTGGAATCGCCGAAACGCCGGATCAAGGCTGTGGTGCGGCCGCACTCCTTCGGGCGCTGTTCCAGCCAGATCAGCCACACCGTTGCATCGGGCCCGCTGACCAGGGCCGGTTCCTTGAGTCCCGGCAAACGACCGACGGCATGTTGCGCGGATAACGGAACGGCTTCCATGTCGTCTGATTCTGGCCACTTACCATGCTGGATCAACGCGGCGTTGGTTTTGGCAGGAAGCTTTGCAGAGTTGGCCCGTCAGGCCGATAAGTCGAGGGACATGATGCTGGTGCCCAAGACGCCTCTTGAAACTCCGCCGCTGGAGATCCACACCCTGGGCGATGAGGTGTTGCGGCAATCCGCGCGCCGCATCGGCAAGGTCAATGAGCAGGTGCGGGAGCTGGCCCGCGACATGCTGCGCAGTATGTACACCGCCAAGGGCATCGGCCTGGCGGCTCCTCAGGTGGGGAATCACCAGCAGCTGCTGGTGATTGATCTCGACCTTGAAAATGCAGCCACGCCGCCCCTGGTGCTGATCAATCCGGAAATCACGGTGGCCAGCGCCGGGCTCGACACATACGAAGAGGGCTGTCTCAGCATCCCTGGGGTGTACCTCGATGTTGTCCGCCCCACTGCGATTGAATTGAGCTTCCGCGATGAGATGGGTCGCCCCCGGAAAATGAAGGCCGATGGCCTGATGGCCCGCTGTATTCAGCATGAGATGGACCATCTCAATGGCGTGTTGTTTGTCGATCGCGTCACTGATGAAGACGGTCTGCAGAAGGAGCTCAAGGAGAAGGGCTTCGAGCGCCAAGATGTGCGAAGCGTCGCCTGAGTTATGCCGATGAAACCCCTGGCCGGCGTGTTCCTGGCCCTCGCCTGTGTTCTGGGTATCGCCAGCACCGGCTGTGTGTTTGAACTGGCCTACGGCGATCCCGACCTCGGGGTCAAAACCACCAGCTGGATCTTGGCCCTGGCCGCCCCTGGAACGGTGGGGACCCTTCTGTTCGCCATTCGCCTGAACAAACCGGCCTGATCTGGGGCGACCGATTCAGGCATCACTTTTACGATCCGCTCAATTCCTCCATGGACGTGATGGCACGCTTTCGAACAGTGGCCGCTGCCGGCCTCGCTCTGGCAGCGACCTCGGTACCAGCTGTTCTGGCCCAGGGCTCTCTGTTCACAACGGTACCCGTGGAGTTGAGCAATTTCGTGTTGGTTTCGGCTCCGATCGGTCAGGGCGAGCGTTCGCAGCTGAACATCTACGAGCAGCGCACCACGAAACGCCCTTGTTTCGCTGTGGCAGCAGGGTCACCGGCCATGGTGGATCCCTTGTTGTCCACCTTTGATTTCACTGGGTTGTGCAACCGCTATATCGATGGCAACGGCTATTCGCTGCGTATCGGTGGCGACGACCTCGGCACCCGCTACCGGCTCAGCGTGGTGAACACCGGTGGGGATATCGAGTTGCTGGCCACTCCGACCAAGAATCCCTCCCAGCCGACCATGCTTGTGGCCCGGGCAGGTGGTGCTGCCAGCGGCTTTGTTCAGCTCAAGCTTGAGCCTGGCTGGACCCTGAAGCGACGGGCCTACGGCAAGAAGAGCCTGGGCCATCTCTACGTCTATCGGGACAGTGCACCAGTAGCCAGTTCCAGTCCGAGCCCTGCACCGGCGGAGGCGGAACAGATCGAGAGTTCCATTGCTCCGTCCTACTGAGCAGGCGCAGAACCGGTGAAAACACCTGTTGTCGTCCTCTGTCAGTGATTTCACACTGAAGAAAGACCCAGGAGGATGTTATGAAAACAACGGTTGTTCAGTGGTTCCAGTGGTTCGGTGAAGCGATGACCCATGCGCTGGGTTCGTTCAACGACCGCCATCTCCAGCCCCCGCCGATCGGCACCCAGCCCTACCGGGATACGCCTGACAAGCGTGCCCGCGACTACTGAGCTCCAGGCTGTTTGAGCAGATCGGTGCAGCGCAAGCAACTCGCTTCCGCCACGGCGTTTCGATCGACGCTGGTCCGGTTGTTGAGATCGGCAATGGTGCGCGCCACGCGCAACAGTTGAAGGCTGCTGCGCGTGCTCAGGCCGCGCTGGTTGATCAGCTGTTCCCAGAGCTCGAGTGCCGCCGCCTCGATGGCTCCGCTCTGCCGCAGCGCTGCTGCCGACAGCCACCCGTTGCTGTCTCCAACGGGATTGCGCCTCTGCATCCGCTGCCGGGCCCGTTGAATCCGTGCGGGGTTGCACCAGGACACTGAGACTTGTGTTGGGCTGGGCTGCTTCACAGATGCTGGTTGAACCGCTGTCTGACGTCATTAGCGACAACATCATTTTTCCGTTGATTGAGAAAGCGCTCGGATGAGAACTTCCGAGTAGCGCTGAGTTGCGTCAGAGGATGGAACAAGAACGGCAAAATTCAAAGCAAGTCCGTAACGTCAAAGACACAGATATAGATGCATTGCCTCAGATATCGCCAGAAGCATCTGCAATGCTTTTAAATCCTATTGATGATGCTCATCAACAATCGAGGATTCAACGCCGTTAAAGACGCTTTTAGATGCAGAAGAAGAATCAAATTTACCATCTCCAGAAGATGACGATCGGAACCGTGAGTATCTGATTCGTCGCTCTGCTCTTGGCGATAATCCCACTCAAGAAGAAATGAGCACCGTCATTGCGTACGGTTTAGAGCAGCAGAAAATTAATTTTCCTCACCTTTATGAACTAGTCGATTGACTGAAGTTTAATGCGTTCTTTGGCTGCCATATCTGGATTGAGTTCAGACCACTTTTTCATGCCAGGGTTGGCTTCTAAATACTTGTCAAAGCTGCAGCCATATTTTTGTAATTTGAAGTTACATTTTGGTCCTTCTTTTTTAGCTCGTTCTGCGTCAGCTTTCGGACTTAGCCAACCTTTTTTAGCGGTTTGGCAGGTGTTATTGAAACCAAGCTCAGGCTCACCCTCAGGACAATCTGAATTATTTGATGTTCTAGTAACAGCTCCTGTGAGCCTGAGCTCCCCAGCTCCATAAATCCAATTATACTTACAACCCCAAACATCATTTCAATCTCAATCTATTTTTCCTGCTATAAGTTGATCATGTCCTAAATCTGTCGCTGGATAATTACAAGAAACAGACTGACAGTTTCCTCCTCCAATATATGCGTAACCTGCAGTGCACTGATTACCCTCGGCGACGTCAGCACCCTGAGAAGTTATTACCCGTGAGGTAGAGGAGGATGTATCCCCTTTCATTGCTCGAACACAACCTGCATAATCCTTTGCCTCGATGCAGAGCTCATGAGTCTTTAGATCAACCTCTGCTAGCACTGGAATCGCTCCGATAGCGAGGGAAGCAGAGGCAGCAGAGATGGCGAGAAGTTTGTTCATGTGCTGAAGCGCTTAGCAACGCAACCACGGACTTGAATTCATTTTACCGAAGGAAGTGGTGGATGCTGTTGTGGCTTATAGGTTAGAGCATCATCGAATTAACTTCCCAGATCTATACAAATAAATCAGTACTCACCAGCTATGCCAAATTCAGCTCTGCATTTGTTTACGTCGACTTTATATTCAATCCACTTTGAATTATTGTCCGACGCATTCTTGATGCATTCCTTATAAGTTTTTGGCTTTCCCTCAGCGAATGCTGGCAGTGAGACAGCAAGAAGAAGTGGCGCAAGAAGGATTCTCATCTTCTGGTTGTCTAGTCTTAACTTGCTAATTTTAATATTGAGAAAGTATCAAGTCCATAAAATCCCAAAAAAAATAATATAAATTTCTGCTCTTGTGTGTTCACCTCTTCTTTCTACATTCTATAGCCAGAGGATGATGCTGGCTATAACGATCAAAGCATAATCATTCAGGTCAAAAAAGTCAGAAAAGAATCCCTCGCAAGTAGCAATGATTATTACATCTGCCAGTAAAGACTAGGCAATTGATGCAAAAGTGTTCATGATGAGAATTAAGCCTCCTAGTATTCACTATTGATGCTCTGTCTGCTGTTCGTCACTTCACTTCATTGCTTGTTCTGACTTCTGATTCTCGACTTGGAATCAACGAATGTAGAACCTCAACGGAAATAAAAAGTAGGTTCTTTACTGCCATAAACAGCATGTAAGCTGTCTTGCCAATGATCTTGGTGATGATGGCAAGTGTTTGAAGTGCTTGTTTCACGTTACGACACTTAGAAAGCAGCAATCTTTTGCTTCAAGCTTGCGTTCTATTCTTCCAGTGTTGACGATTTCAGACATGGATATGGGTCGTGTATGCCAAAAGTATCCATCTTTGCCGGAACGCGCAATGCATGTCATTGCCTTATTGCTTGCACTTCATTGGATGAATCGTCCGATGCGAGGTGTTGTCAAATCCAAGAAACCAGTTGTGTCAGTGGATCTCGGCAGTCACCGGACCAATCGTCCGATGGCGGTTTTTCTTGCGGTATCTCGAGAGCTTGTGTAGCTTTCCTTAAGACGATTGGCTTTTTGGTTTTTCGAAGTTTTGGCTCTTATCTTCAGCTTTTTGCTCTGGCTGGGCTTTTGAGCATCCGACTTGGGAGCTCTTGGATGAAAGCCCAAAGCATTGGATTCAGTTATGCAATATCTGGAGGAACAGCAATGCCAAGAGCTACTCGTATCGAAACAAAGGTACTATAATTTTTAAAAGGGAAAAATGGCTCTAGAGTGGGGTTATTCAGCTATGCAAATAGCTGACCAAGAGAAGCGAGATACCGATAATAGAGACTTTTACTGTCCTGATGTTTGGTGAAGCCTTCTGATTGGCTTTTGGCTTGCCGGATTTGTTATCAAGCAATATCTAGTGTCGTTTATGTAATCAAGTGACCACATTTGCAATGGTTAATCAATTAGAAACTGAGTATGAAATCGATCTAATCCTTCGCGGACGCAAGCAATTGCGTAAGTATCTAGATGAAAAGGTTGAGCAGAATTACTACTCCAATACCAAGTCAGGTAGAACTGTTTTCTATAGCTATGTAGAGCGACTTGCTGCATGTCTGCAGGAAGTTACTGATCAGGCTCAAAAGGGTTTGATATTGAGAACGAATATCTCGGCATACTGTCAGGAGGTTCGTGGGTATATGAATTATCTGTAGCATGATTGCCTGCTCCTGTCTTCAATCACAGTCAAGTCAATCCTTGACTCCTATTCAGGATCGAAGGCAATGCAATGGCTGGGGTGCAGCAAATTGCTGGTGATATTGGTAGACGTATATGGGATGAGGTTTGGTTTGAGTTTGAGCAGTGTCGACTTGATTCGGATGATGCGGCGCGGATACGTTAGGAAGCGTTGATGCCAGGTTCTAGTCCTCACTACAGAAAGCGTTGCGCTAAGCAGGTTGCAAAAAAGGCGTCATTAAAAAAGGATTTGGAGTCGCTGTCTAGTTGGACGCCAATGCACAGAGCGAGGGTTGGTTTGTACATGGTTGAGGTTGCGCGTGCTGCAGGAATCATCCCTCGGGATAAAGCCATCAAATACGTAAAGAATCAAACAGTTGTGTATTCAGATGAATTTATTATCGAGATCCTTGGGCATGAAGAGATGGTGATCAAATTGCCCGACTTGCCGAAGATCTTGGTGTGCCTTCTACCAAACTAAAACGACTACCTCAGTTAGAGCAGTATCTTTCCGTTGTACAGCACTCAAAAGATGTTTAATTGACGAAATCCATTGCGATGCAGTTAATATGCCAAATAGTGTGCCGTAAATGAAGAATACATGTGTGACAAACGGTGAAAGAACGGTTCCCAGGTATGACCTTGGGATAAGCACGGTATGTCGTTGGCAAACGACCTTAAAGAAATGGGTGACTACGAATGTCCATTAGGAAGTAGTTCGTCATCCGGTTTAGTTGAACCCTTGAAGCACCTCAATAACGTCTTGGACCACTGCTAGATCTAATTACAGAGGCGATTAGATGTTGTGACAGAACTCAACTCTATCTACGACAAGTGACGTTGGCGTAGGCACAGGCATTCCAACTTGATGCATCAAGTGATTGTTTATGGCATGTCCTAAGAAGCGTGCTCTAACAAACCACCGTCTTTCGTTGGCTAGGATCCACTTGAAACATATATAACTAGATATGTGTATAATATCCAATCAATAAAATAATTGGTTCGAAGTGCTGCATGCATCAACTTATATGTACTTAAATTGACAGGTGCCCTTCCCTTGCCAGGATATTCATAGTTGTATCTAATAGTTATGCCACCTTTTGCTTATCTGCTTTTGGAAGGTCAGAAGGTGCAGATGGATGTTGATCCAGATGAAATAAATACAGTATCTGTTTCTATGGAAGATGGAT
>QCSL01000072.1 GCA_003209165.1 Synechococcus sp. AG-670-B23
GATGGCTGGCAAGAAAAGAGATCCCAGCACTACTGCTGACGAGCAAGCCCAGCAGCACCCCCCAGCGGCACAGGGGCTCCGGCAACCAAAGGTGATCCAGATCAATCAACACCAGCGGCAACAGAATCGCGATCAGGGGAAGACCAGCCCAGGGAAGCCAGAGATCAGGCAGGCCCCCACCAGCACCAGGCCACACCAACAGTGCCGAGATCCAGAGACCGGCACTTAAAGCTTCCACCGCGGGATAACGCCAGCTGATTCCGGCATCACAGTCGCGGCAGCGCCCCCACAGCAACAGCCATCCGAACACCGGGAGATTGTCATGCCAGCGGATGGAATGGCCACATTTTGGGCAGTGGCTACCGGGAAAGAGCACCGATTCCTGGCGTGGCAAGCGCCACGCCACCACATTCGTGAAGCTGCCGACGCACGCACCAAGCAGGCCGATCCAAACCAGAATCAACCCTTCCATCGGGTCCGACCACGGTTTATACGCCCCCGGATCAGATCGATGGCAATGAACTCCTCATCGGGGAGCAGAACAGGCGTCTCGAAAACCACCCGACCGTCGAGCTCCTGCGGACCCACAACAACGCCTAGAGGTTCGAACCCCGCAGGGGTGCTGCAGCGATAAGCGAAGTAGATCTGACGGGCCTGGGCAATCAGCAAACGGCTGTCAATGCGATCCCAGCGGGGCTCTGACGGCGCACCCGAGGCTCCACGGATTTCAAAGGAGGGCGTTGACAAAGAAATAGAGCCCACCTGATCTCTCAGATGGGCTCATTGTAGAGACGATTGTTGATAAGAGAAGCGATCAGCTGAGCTTGTTCTTCTCTTCGATCATTCGGTGAATGATGGGGGTAAGAATAAGTTCCATCGCGAATCCCATCTTGCCGCCGTTCACCACGATGCTGGTGGGGCTGGACATAAATGAATCGTGGATCATGTTCAACAAATAACCGAAGTCGATCCCCCACTTTTCACGAGCACCCTTGCGGAAGTGGATGATCACGAAGCTTTCATCCGGCGTCGGGATGTTCCGGCAGATAAAGGGGTTCGAGGTGTCCACCGTGGGAACCCGCTGAAAGTTGATGTCGGTCTGACTGAACTGCGGGCAGATGTGATTAATGTAATCGGGCATCCGGCGCAGGATCGTGTCGACTATCGCCTCAGCGGAATAACCACGCTCAGCGTTGTCGCGGTGGATCTTTTGAATCCACTCGAGGTTGGTGATAGGCACCACACCCACCAGAAGGTCTGCCAAAGCCGCCACGTCGTAGCTCTCGCCCTTCACACCGCCGTGAAGGCCTTCGTAGAACAGCACATCAGTAGATGAGGGGATGTCTTCCCAAGGCGTGAACTGACCTGGTTCAAGGTTGACGCCAAGACGGGCGTTGTGTTCCGCCGCTTCTTCGGGGCTGTGGAGGTAATAGCGCTTCTGACCAGCACCGGTCTCGCCGTAGGTGCGGAACAATTCTTCAAGCTTGTCGAAGAGGTTTGCCTCAGGGCCGAAGTGGGAGAAGTTCTCACCCTTGGCCAGGGCATCCGCCATGGCCTGTTTCATGGGCATCCGCTCATAGCGGTGGTAGCTGTCGCCTTCCACCACTGCAGGGGTAATGCCCTCCCTCGCAAAGATGTGCTCGAAGGCGCGCTTGACGGTGCTGGTTCCCGCTCCGGAAGAACCGGTAACAGCGACAACCGGATGACGCTTCGACATCGACGCAGAGACTACGGGCCCGGCGATCCTGCCAGATCAGGGCCCAATTGCACCAATCTCAGGCTTACAGAGCTTTGAGCAATTCCTCACCCATAGCGCAACAACCCAGCTGGGTGCAGCCTTCTGCCATCAGATCACCGGTGCGGAAGCCGCCAGCCAGAACGGCATCCACAGCGGCTTCGAGGTCATCGGCGGCCGCGGCCTGTTTCAAACCAATGCGAAGCATCATCGCGGCCGACAGCACCATGGCCATGGGATTGGCCTTGTCCTGACCGGCGATGTCGGGGGCTGAACCGTGCACAGGCTCAAACAGACCAGGTCCTTCACTGCCGAGGGAAGCCGAAGGCAGCATGCCTATGGAGCCCGTGAGCATCGCCGCCTCGTCGCTGAGGATGTCACCAAAGAGGTTGCCGGTGAGCAGCACATCGAACTGGCGGGGATCACGCACCAGCTGCATCGCCGCGTTGTCCACATACATGTGACTCACCTCCACGCCGCCGTAACCCGGAGCCATCGCGTCGACACGATCCCGCCAGAGCTGGCTTACATCGAGGACATTCGCCTTGTCCACCGAGCAAAGCCGCCCACGCCGCTCCTGGGCGATCTCAAAAGCCACTTTTGCGATCCGATCCACCTCCGAGGCGGAGTAGGTCATGGTGTTGAAACCGCGCTCCTCCCCCTCGGTCTCGATGCGTCCCTTGGGCTGACCGAAGTAAATCCCCCCGGTGAGTTCGCGCACCACCATCAGATCAACTCCCTCGATCACCTCACGCTTAAGGCTGCTGGCATTGATTAGGGCCGGAACAATTTTGACAGGGCGCAGATTGGCAAACAGTTCCATCCTGGCGCGCAGGCTCAGCAAGCCCGTTTCCGGCCGTTTCTCGCGGGGAAGACTGTCGAAGCGAGGGCTGCCGATGGCGGCCAGCAACACCGCATCGGCTGCCTTACAGGCTTCGAGGGTGCTGGCGGGAAGCGGCTCGCCGGTGGCATCAATGGCGCTGCCACCGATGGGCTGTTCCTCGAAACTCAGCGAAAAACCATGGCGCTGGCTCACCACCTCCAGCAGCTGGCGAGCAACATCGGTGATCTCGGGGCCGATGCCATCACCGGGCAGGAGAACAACACGGTGCTGAGCCATGACGGTGCGGTGCGGCAGGTCGACCGCTGAGGTTACTGAGGGGTGTCTCGTTTGAGCTGCCGCAGTGTCTTGGCCATCTCCGGCAACTTGCTGAAGGTGTTGGCGCAACGCAACCAGAGGCGGTTCGGAATGGCGGGAAAACCGCTCACCACCTCACCGGGAGCCACATCAGTGTGGATGCCGGTCTTGGAACTGGCTATGACACGGTCACCCACAACGGCGCGGTTGGCGACCCCCACCTGGCCCGCCAGGATCACTCCATGCCCGATCTGGGCTCCGCCGGCGATGCCCACCTGGGAAGCAAAGGCACAGCCACGCCCTGTGGTGACGCCATGGCCGATCTGCACCAGGTTGTCGATCTTGGTGCCAGCACCAATGCGTGTCTCCCCCACGGAGGGGCGATCGATTGCGGTGCCGCAACCCACCTCGACGCCATCTTCGAGAACCACCTGGCCGGTCTGCGGCATTTTTCGCCATCCCTTCGCCGTCGGCACGAAGCCAAACCCCTCGGAGCCGACAACGGCATTGGAATTCACCACGCAGCCGCACCCGAGACGGCTGCCGGGGTGGAGCACCGCATTGGCGTGCAGCTCGCAGCCATCACCCACCACCACGTCGTTGTAGATCACGACACCCGGATGAACGATGCAATTGGCGCCAAGACGGCTTCCCTCGCCGATACAGACCCGCGGCCCGACCGCCGAGCCTGGACCCACCACGGCCCGTTCATCGATCACCGCCGAGGGATGAATTTCCGCCAAAGGCCGGCGGCGGGGAAGCAACTGATCGAGAGCTTCAGCAAAGGCCAAACGCGGATCAGCGAATACCGCAAAGGCGATACCACGCTGCGAAGCCAGATCAATCAGATCCTGTTGGTCTGGCAGCAACAGGGCACCCACACCGCTGGCACTCAAAGCAGCAGTGAGGGCGTTGCCCTTTTCCAAAAAGCCGAGTTGCACGCCCGAGGCCTGGTCGAGCGAGGCGGCACCCTCAAGCCATGGGTCCAAGCCCGGTTGGCTCCAGAGCAGGCCTGCATCACCGGTCTGCAGAACCTTGATCAGGGTGCTGAAACGCATGGCAGCCAGGGCAATCGGGCGGATCGTAGACGTGGTTAACGACTGCGCAGCACCAGACCATCTCGATGGACGACCACCGGGGAGGACTCCCCCGTCGATGGGGCATTCATCGCGGCCCGCAGCTGGTCGCTGTCCATCGAACAGATGCCGCGGCCCACGTCCTCGCCGTGGGGGTCCAGCAACTGAACAGGTTGATTGGCTGCGAAGTCGCCCAGCACCGCCGTCACACCCACCAGCAACAGAGAAGCACCACGGTGCTTCAGCGCATAACAGGCCCCCGAATCGAGCTGCAGTTCACCCTCAGGCCGGAGCACATGGGCCAGCCAACTGCGTCGATTGCCCAGGGGTTCGGGGTGGGGATGGAACACCGTCCCGCCCCGTTCTCCCTGCAGCAAGGCTTCGAGGCGGGCAGGGTCGCGGCCATCGGCGAGCTGCACGGTGATGCCACTGGCGGTGGCGATGCGGGCTGCCGCCAACTTCGTGGTCATGCCCCCGGTGCCCCAGCGTCCACCGTCACCGGCCCCCTGTTCCAGTTGGTCCAAGTCGCGGGGGTGGCGGACATCTGAGATCGGCTCAGCGTTGGAATCAACCCGCGGATCGGAGGAGTAGAGGCGATCAACATCCGTGAGCAGGATCAGTTGCTGCGCTTCCACCGCGGCGGCAACTAGGGCCGACAGGGTGTCGTTATCGCCGAAGCGCAACTCAGCCGGCGAGAGGGCATCGTTCTCGTTGATCACCGGCAAGACCCCCCAGCTCAGCAACTGCCGCAAGGTGCCCGAAGCATTTTGATAACGACGGCGGTCGGCCAGATCGGAGCGGGTCAGCAACACCTGAGCCACAGAACGTCCATGACGGGCCATCGCCCCTTCGTAGAGAGCCATCAGAGCACCCTGCCCAACGGCCGCGGCCGCCTGCAGGGCTACCACCGTATCGGGTCGGCTGGAGAGGGCCAACTTCTGACAGCCCAACCCGACGGCACCACTGGAGACCAACACCACCTGATCCCTACGGGCCATAGCTCCTGCGAAGCTGCTGGCATAGCCCTCAATTGTTGCTGCGGTCTCTCCCCGGAGCAGGCTGGTGCCGATTTTCACGACCCACAGGGTCATGCTGAAGGCGCCCCCATCACGCGGGCCATGGCACGCTCAAGTCGCTGCACACGGTCATGGCGGCAGGGCTTGCCATCACCACGAACCGGCCGAACCAACACCGTGTAAAGCCCCATCCGATTCCCGCAAAGCACGTCAGTGAACAAACGGTCACCTATCATCGCGATCGCCTCGGTGGGCAGCGCAAGATCGCGAACCACGGTGCGCAGGGCTCCACGCCGGGGCTTACCAGCTCCGGAAGTAAAGCTGACACCCAGCTGATCAGCTACGGCCGCGATCCGATCGCGTGAAGGGTTGTTGCTGAACAAATGCAGTTGCATGCGGCGGCCCGCATCCACCAACCAGTCGTGCACCGGCCCTGGCAGGGTTACATCACTACCGGGCAGGAGGGTGCGATCGACGTCGATCACTGCGGCCCGCAGACCATGGGCCGTGAGGTGGGGCAGCGAGAGCTGGGCAATGGTGAGACGAGGATCCCAATCGGGAGTCAACCAGTGCTGTCCCGTCAATCCGGCCATTCACGCTCCTCCAGTTCCGCCTCAATCAAAGGTTGAACACGGTCGAGTTCATCATCACTCAAGAGCACCGCCTGTCCGTCCACCATCCGCACCAAGACAAGGAACGGATCGAGCGGAATGTAGAGGCCATATTCCTCCGCTTCAACCAAGAAGCTCACCAACAGTTCAAAGGTCTCAGCGTCCTCGTCAACGTCGTCGTCCTCTTCAAGCTCATCGAGCTCATCCTGATCCGGCTCATCCAACTCACCGCTGACGGTGAGGGTGATCGCCGATCGCACCAGGACCAGATCGTGCTCCTGAAGCACCGCTCGATCAGCTCTCACGGTTTCAGGGCTTTCTGATCGGTGAATGGCTCTCAAGAGTTGAGCAGCGTTTTCCCGATCTGCTCCCCAGCCGCTCGCCGCGTTGCCTGATGGCCCTCGACGGTGAACGGACGGTTGCCAGCGTTGTGGCACGACCGTTCAACCGCCGCGGCAGCTGTTGGATTCTCCAGCTGCCTGAGTTGTTAGGTCCGGTGGACGATCACAGCCATCGCACCATTCAGCAGGCCCTGCTTCAGCAGGCCTTGCAGTCCTGGACGGCCCAGATCTGCAGTTGGGTGATCCGCTGCCCGGCTACGGATGCCGATGCCATTGCACTGCTGCGGGAGCTTGGTTTCCAGCCGCTTCGTCCCTATCAGTGCTGGCTTCCACCAACCACCGATGCTGGGCAAACGAGCAGTGATCAGCTGCCTGAGGGTCTGCGCTGGGCGGCTCTGAACCGTCGCACCGCCCAGTTGCTTTGGCCGATCGAGCAGGGCGGCAGCCATAGCCACCTCCGCCAGATCACCGACCGCCATTGGCTTGATCTGTTGGATAGGAAAGGACCGGGCTGCGGCGTGCTCATGGCCGGAGACGCTGTTCTGGCAG
>QCSL01000073.1 GCA_003209165.1 Synechococcus sp. AG-670-B23
TGGGTGGGTTGATGCCGGCGTTTCCGATGTACAGCGATGCTGTTCGCTGAATCGTGGCCTGTGGCACACCCGATGTGGTGTTCATGCCATCAACCCGAGGTACCGCGGTGCCGATGCGATCTGCCAACAATTCGGTTACCGCAGCACCATGGCCAGCTTGGGCGCGTGTGATCAGGAAGCGGCTGGTTTCTGCTGGTGTTGTGGCTCGTCCCAGTAGTGCCAAACCTGCAGCAGACGCGGCCCGAAGGGGTGCCATCGTGGAGATCCGGTTCTGGAACGCCTCGCTCATCGCCACTTCAGCGATGAAATCAGCCAGGTCAATGTCCTGATTGCGCAGTCGTGATTCCGCGCTGATTAAACGCTCATTCCCTGTGGGGACACGGTTGAGAAGCTGCTTGTAAGTCGCATTGAGAACAGTCTGCAGCTCATCTTCGCTGCAAGGCTGTTTCAGCTCGAGCATCGCGGGAAGTCCATTCCGAAGCCGGAACCCTTCAGCACCTTCCGTGACAAGAGCCATTCCCATGCGGGGGAGTGCCTGTCCGCTACGCGCATTGGACGAAATGAGCTCAACGCTCCACGTCCGACCACCAATGCTGCTTGGCGTTGAGTTGCTAGCTCGACGCATCGCGAAGCCAGTCCTGTTGGACGCAAGACCTTGTTGACGCACCACTGACAGCCAACTGGGCGCTGCGGCGTTTCCGATCGTCGTTGTCGCAAAGTCTGGGGTGGCTGTCTTTTGCGTGTCCGGCAAGTTGCGTGGTGTTATGTCGCCACTGCTGCGGAATGCTTCGGACCGCTGTGTTTCAGGACGGCTGCCGAGGGAGAGGTCAGCAACAGCTTCAACCTTGAGAGCACTTGACCAACCTGGAGTACGGCGTGCAGTCACATCACCGGGTGTAATGAAACGTTCGTAGGGGACGGTGTCGGCCCCAAAAGCTTCGTTGTAGTCCTTGCTATCGATTAGTGCGTCAACCAAGCCGTAGAAGCCACGTCGTGCGGCTGTATCGAACAGAGCATCGATTTCCCAGCGACCGAAGGTGGGTCGGCCCAGCAAACGGCGATGCATCACTTCGATCGCCTTCACGATGTAGAGGCCGCTCCAATAGCGGCGACGGAAAGCATCGGATTTGGCGACAGTACGAACAAAATCCTTGAGTGAAATATCTCCGTTTTCAAGGCGGGCCTCATCAGAGCTCATCCGCTCTCCCGCATAGCCGCCGTTGCCTAGCACTTGCACGTATACGGCCTTGATCACGGCTTGGGTGCTGGCCTCAGTCGTCCGTACACTGGGCTGACCACCACGACCTGGATTCACAGTGCCACCCGTGGCTATCTGCTGAAGTCGCATCACACGCGGACCACCTTTGCGAGGGCGGCTCTTACGGAAACTGTCGCTGTCTAGTTGGCCAGGGCTGTTGAGGCCGTTGCTCACAAGCAATCGGCGGCTGTCGTAGCCGTAGGGGGCCGGTCGGGTGGCCACTGAGGCTGTTCCGCTCGGGAAGATAGCTCCGAATTTGTTGGCCACCGGATCATTGCCGCCGCCGTAGACGTGCTGATCAGCGAAGGGTTGGCGGTAGGAGGCGTAGAGGGTGACGTACTGCGGTGCGCCATCGAAGGGAGCACTGAAATTAAACAGCTTGCGGTTGGATCCCCAGCCGGAGCTTTCCTGCGCTTCGGTGCCGAGATCCCTCAGGTAGGGAACTGTTTCTTCACCAAAGGCCTGGGCATATTCCGAGGAATTCACCAGTACATCCACCAGGCCATTGAGGCCCTGGTCGCTGAGGATGGCGAACGACTTACGGAATTCTTCGAGGGAGCTGATGCCTCGGCCGAGGAAGTGGCGGTAGGACAGTTCCACCACACGGCTGTTCACAAAACCGTCGTGGAATTGCTGGCGGTATTCCTTGCTGCGGCCTAGCGCGCGAACGAATTCGCGCATCGAGATCTGGCCCTGCGCCACTGCGCTGGCTTTGTCTGCACATGGGCTCTGCGAGTAACCCTTGGCGATGTCGCGCTCAAACACCTGGCGGTAAGCGGCACGGATGATTTCTGCTTTTTCTGATCCCGAAAGGCCCGGCCGCATCTCAAAAAGCTGGCGGCCTTCGGAGGCAAGGGCGTAGATCGCCGGGAGCTGCAGGCCTTGTTGAACCGGACTCCCCTGCCGCTGCTTGGTGCTGGGGGTGGGGATAGCCAGCTCCTGCAACAGCACGTTGAAGCAGTCGATGGTCATCTGACGGGCTTCAGTACGGTCCCGCAGAAGTTCGGCTGAGGCGGCCCGCATCTCCTGAAGTGCCACGTTGGTGGCTGCCAGGGAGCAGTTCTCCAGAAGGATGTCTCGCAGACCGCGGGTGTTCACCGCGAGGATGCTGGGGTCTCCAGCCACCAGGGCGTAGCCCACGTAGCGCAGGAACCAGCCCATATCGCGCACGGACTTGCGCATGAACGCAGGGCCGTACTTGGCCACGCTGATGGCGTTGAAGCCTGTGGGGATCACCACGCGAATATCAGCATCCCCACCTGCACCTTCGAGAAGACGGGTCAGAAAGTTGCCTCGCTTTGTGCTGCCGCTGTCGCCGGTGAAGGTGCGTACCGACTGTTCAAAAGCGGCTTGGTCAGCAGCCAAGGGTGTGCCCCCCTCCTGGACAAGGGAACGTCCGGTCTCCCCCGTTGTCAGCGGTGCTTCCAGGAAGGAGAGGGGCGTGCCCCCCACGAAAATTCTGTTGGCGGCACGAGCCACGATGGCTTCGGCGTTGGCCGCAATGATTCGGGATGCCTCGATCCGGTCTTGCCCGGTTCGGAAGAAGGTCACAAGACTGTCGAGTTCCCCGTTGTCTGGGAAACGGTCCTGCTGCTCTGCCTGACGGACGCTGGAGAGCGGCAGCGTGTCGAACAGTTGGGGAGACACGCGAGGGCTGCCGCTGCTGGCGGTCACTGTCATCGACGAAAGCAAGCCGGATCGCGCCACGTTACGGCTGTTGGGATGGTGCTCAGCTGCCCCATGAACAAATGTTTGCAGGCCTTGCGGTGCTGTAGGGGATCCACGGCTCTGGCATGAAAAGCTCGCAGGCGCGAAATCTGCGCTGCATGACCCACCCCCAGCCCAGTGATGCTGCGACTCCCGTGGTTAGTGCGTTTTATGACCGCTTCCCTTTTCCGGGGGATCCACTGCAGGACGGACCGCCACCTGGATACAACTGGCGTTGGTGTCACCGCAGCGTTCTGGCAGCCGTGCACGGATCGATCCCAGCAGGGATGGAGGCGCCGCGAATTCTCGATGCCGGCTGCGGAACCGGGGTCAGCACCGACTACCTCTGCCATCTCAACCCGGGTGCGGATGTGCTCGGTGTCGACATAAGTGATGGGGCGCTGGCGGTGGCGCGGGAACGCTGCAAGCGTTCCGGGGCGGCCGAGCAAGTGACCTCCCTGCGTCAGGAGCAGCGCAGTCTTCTTGATCTCACCGACGAAGGGCCTTTCGACTACATCAATTCGGTAGGGGTGTTGCATCACCTGGATCAGCCAGAGGCGGGGCTGCGCTCCTTGGCGGATCGCCTGGCACCCTCAGGTCTGCTGCATCTCTTCCTCTACGCCGATGCCGGTCGCTGGGAGATCCATCGGACCCAGAAAGCGCTGAACCTTCTGAATGCGGGCACAGGCTCGGAGGGCCTGCTTCTGGGCCGGCAGTTGTTCGAGACCCTGCCCGAGAGCAACCGCCTTGCCCGTCATCACCGTGAACGCTGGGCCGTGGATTGCGCACCCGACGCCAATTTTGCGGACATGTACTTGCACCCGCAGGAAACCAGCTACAACCTCGAGCGTCTCTTCGCGTTCATCGAAAAGGCGGGTCTGCATTTCGCCGGCTTCTCTAATCCGGAGGTCTGGGATCCAGCCCGCCTGCTGCAGGGAGAACTGCTGGAACGAGCCCAGTCCTTGCCACCGCGTCAACAGTGGGAGCTTGTGGAGCAGCTGGATCCCGACATCAGCCACTTTGAGTTCTTTCTCTCTGCGGCACCGGTGGAGCGAGCCCGCTGGAGTGATGAGGCCCTTGGCCTCGCCAGGGGTTTGGTTCAGCCCTGCCTCTGGGGGGAGCCCGACCCCATTCTTGGTCGCAACATGGAGCCCATTCAGCTCAGTGATGCCGACCGCTCCCTGCTGCGGACTGTCGCCGAGCGGCCGGAACAGACGCTTGGAGGCCTTGCGTCTCCTGATCAGATCCGCAATCTTGTGGATCGCCAGCTGCTTCTGTTGCAGGAATAACAGCAGCGAACGCGTGATAGATTCCGCGCGCCATTTCAGGCAGCGCTTGGAAGATTTTTACCGTCTTCAACGTCGCCTGCTGTTGGCCACCGTTCTGGTGTCACTCGTTACGGTTCCGATCGTGGCTCTCACCATGAATCTTTTGGTGGCTGGCAGTGTTCTTGTGGGTTCCTGCGCCGGACTTTTGTACTTGCGCTTGTTAGCTCGCAGTGTGGCCCGGCTCAGTGACCAGTCCCGTGGACTGGGGCGTTTTCAGCTCATCGTTCCAACCCTGCTTGTGGTTGGTTCGGCCAAGTTGCCTCAGCTCGATCTGTTGCCGGCCTTCCTGGGATTCCTTCTCTACAAGCCCGCCCTGATTCTTCAGCACGTCTTTGACGACCGCTGAGTCTGAGCACTTTTCTCTGCACCCATGGCTTTGTTGCCCTTACCACTCCCGTTCGCTGAACTGGAAGTGGGTCATCACCTGTACTGGCAGATCGGCGATCTGTATCTGCACGGCCAGGTGTTCCTGAGCTCCTGGATCCTGATCGGCATCCTCCTTGCTGTGGTGCTTGTTGGCACCCGCGGGATGAAGCGTGACCCGATCGGTCTGCAGAATCTGCTCGAATTCCTTTGGAACTTCATCCGCGACATCGCCCGCGACAACATCGGCGAGAAGTATTACCGCGACTGGCTGCCGTTCATCGGCACCTTGTTCCTGTTCATTTTCGTGAGCAACTGGGGCGGAGCCCTGATCCCCTGGAAGATCTTTGAACTTCCTGAGGGTGAGCTGGGAGCTCCCACTGCTGACATCAACACCACCGTGGCGATGGCTCTGCTGGTGTCGCTGGCGTATTTCTATGCCGGCCTGAGCCGTAAGGGTCTCCGCTTTTTCGAGCTGTACGTGGAGCCGACCCCGATCATGCTCCCGTTCAAGATCATCGAGGAATTCACCAAGCCTCTTTCCCTCTCCTTCCGTCTGTTCGGAAACATCCTTGCCGACGAGTTGGCTGTGGGCGTGCTGGTGTACCTGGTTCCGCTGATCGTGCCCCTGCCTGTGATGCTTCTTGGTCTGTTCACCAGTGCCATTCAGGCTCTGATCTTCGCGACCCTGGCGTCCTTCTACATCGGTGAAGGCCTCCACGAGGCTCACTAAAAACCGATTTCCTCTATCGCCTGAGAACGGCGATCTGCTATACACATCCGCGCGCAGGTCCGTATTGCACCCGGGCCCGTTCCTTCGGGAATGTCCCTGCGCGGGGGGAACCGATCCCCAAGTCCATTCCGTACAGCGCTCCCCAGCGCTTCCCCTTACACCACCCAACATGGATTCCATCACCTCCGCCGCTTCCGTTGTGGCTGCTGGCCTGGCAGTCGGCCTCGCCGCCATCGGCCCTGGTATCGGTCAGGGCACCGCGTCCGGCGGCGCTGTTGAGGGCATCGCCCGTCAGCCCGAAGCCGAAGGCAAGATCCGCGGCACCCTGTTGCTGTCCCTGGCGTTCATGGAATCGCTGACCATCTACGGCCTGGTGGTGGCTCTGGTGCTCCTGTTCGCCAACCCCTTCGCCGGCTGATCAGTGCAGGGGGGTCGTTGATCCCCCTCCTGAACTTCTTGTTTCGATTCCATCCCAGCGCACCTTTCCATGACCTGGCTTCTGCTCGCTGAAGCAGGTGTTCCGGAGGGAGGTCTTTTTGACCTCGATGCCACCCTTCCGCTGATGGCGGTTCAGGTGGTTCTCCTCACCTTCCTGCTCAATGTCCTCTTCTTCCGTCCGGTCGGCAAGGTCGTGGAAGATCGTGAGGGCTACATCTCCACCAGTCGTGCTGATGCCAAGCAGAAGCTTGCCCAGGTTGAACGCCTGGAAGCTGATCTGGCTGAACAGCTGAAAGGTGCCCGCCAGGCCGCTCAGGCCGTAATCGTTGAGGCGGAACAAGAAGTTGATCGGCTTTACCGCGAGGCGCTGGCCCAGGCGGAAGCTGAAGCCAACCGCACCAAAGAGGAAAGCCGTCGTGCCATCGAGGCCGAGCGTGAGTCCGCCCGCACCCAGCTCAAGGGTCAGG
>QCSL01000074.1 GCA_003209165.1 Synechococcus sp. AG-670-B23
TACCTGGCATCGAGCTATTTTCTCAGGGGGCTACCCCCCAAATATCGTCGCCGCTAATGCGTTTCACAACCGAGTTCGGGATGGATCGGAGTGGGACCACACTGCCATGGACACCAGGATAGATAAACATTCTCAAGGGATGAACCCTGAGAACTGCATAGGATTTGCAGCTATTGCTGCACGTCTGAATCAAACAAAGAAATGAGTCTTCAGGCAAGAACCAAAATGTTGGTCAAGCCCTCGGTCTATTAGTACTCCTCCGCTGCATCCATTACTGGACTTCCACGTAGAGCCTATCAACGGGTGTTCTTCCCGTGACCTTACTGGGTTAACCCATGGGAACACTCATCTTGAGGTGGGCTTCCCACTTAGATGCTTTCAGCGGTTATCCACTCCGCACATGGCTACCCAGCGTTTACCGTTGGCACGATAACTGGTACACCAGAGGTGCGTTCCTCCCGGTCCTCTCGTACTAGGGAGAAATCCTCTCAATGTTCCTGCGCGTACACCGGATATGGACCGAACTGTCTCACGACGTTCTGAACCCAGCTCGCGTACCGCTTTAATGGGCGAACAGCCCAACCCTTGGGACCGACTTCAGCCCCAGGTTGCGATGAGCCGACATCGAGGTGCCAAACCTCCCCGTCGATGTGAACTCTTGGGGGAGATCAGCCTGTTATCCCTAGAGTAACTTTTATCCGTTGAGCGACGGCCCTTCCACTCAGAACCGTCGGATCACTAAAACCGACTTTCGTCCCTGTTCGACTTGTAGGTCTCACAGTCAAGCTTCCTTCTGCTTTTGCACTCGTCAGCTGATTTCCAACCAGCCTGAGGAAACCTTTGTGCGCCTCCGTTACCTTTTAGGAGGCGACCGCCCCAGTCAAACTGCCCACCTGATACTGTCCGCTCCCCGGATAACGGGTGAACGTTAGAACCCTAGCTCTGAAAGAGTGGTATCTCACCAGTGACTAACTCATACCCACAAGCATGAGATCAACGTCTCCCACCTATCCTGCGCATTCAGAGCCCGGGCACAATACCAAGCTACAGTAAAGCTTCATAGGGTCTTTCTGTCCAGGTGTACGTAGTCCGCATCTTCACAGACAATTCTATTTCGCCGAGCCTCTCTCCGAGACAGCGCCCTGATCGTTACGCCTTTCGTGCGGGTCGGAACTTACCCGACAAGGAATTTCGCTACCTTAGGACCGTTATAGTTACGGCCGCCGTTCACCGGGGCTTCAGTCGCCAGCTTCGCTTACGCTGACCGGCTTCCTTAACCTTCCGGCACTGGGCAGGCGTCAGCCCCCATACATCGTCTTGCGACTTAGCGGAGACCTGTGTTTTTGGTAAACAGTCGCCAGGGCCTCTTCACTGCGACCACCTTGCGGTGGCACCCCTTCTCCCGAAGTTACGGGGCCATTTTGCCGAGTTCCTTAGAGAGAGTTACCTCGCGCACCTCGGTATTCTCTACCACCCCACCTGTGTCGGTTTCGGGTACTGGCAGTCATGCCTTAACGGGTATAGAGCTTTTCTTGGAAGCTTGACATCACCAACTTCGCTGCCGTAGCAGCTCGTACTCGCGCCTCAGCTCGGAACGTTTTCACCGCTCCTCAACGCCTCGAACGCTTGAACCAGTAACCAACATCTGGCTTGGCTAGCCTTCTCCGTCCCTCTTCCCAAAACATGACCGGTACAGGAATGTTGACCTGTTATCCATCGACTACGCCTTTCGGCCTCGCCTTAGGTCCAGACTAACCCTCCGCGGACGAGCCTGCCGGAGGAACCCTTAGGGTTTCGGTGCATGGGATTCTCACCCATGTTTTCGCTACTCAAGCCGACATTCTCACTTCTATGCAGTCCACGCCCGCTCACGCTAACGCTTCGCCCCACATAGAACGCTCCCCTACCATAAAAATCCGCAGCTTCGGTACAACACTTAGCCCCGTTCATTTTCGGTGCAGGATCGCTCGACCAGTGAGCTATTACGCACTCCTTTGAGGATGGCTGCTTCTAGGCAAACCTCCTGGTTGTCTATGCAATCCCACCTCCTTTATCACTTAGTGTTGATTTGGGGACCTTAGCTGGCGGTCTGGGCTGTTTCCCTCTCGACCATGGAGCTTATCCCCCACAGTCTGACTGCCTCGCTACACACAGGGTATTCAGAGTTCATCTCGATTTGGTACCGCTCTCGCAGCCCGCACCGAAATGGTGGCTTTACCCCCCTGCTGGAGCACGAGACGCTACGCCTCAACGTATTTCGGGGAGAACCAGCTAGCTCCGGGTTCGATTGGCATTTCACCCCTAACCACAGCTCATCCGCTGACTTTTCAACGTCAGTCGGTTCGGACCTCCACTTGGTATCACCCAAGCTTCATCCTGGCCATGGTTAGATCACCCGGGTTCGGGTCTATAAACACTGACAAACGCCCTATTCAGACTCGCTTTCGCTGTGGCTCCACCATTTCCGGTTTAACCCGCCAGTGCCTATAAGTCGCCGGCTCATTCTTCAACAGGCACACGGTCACCCTATAAGTAGGGCTCCCATTGCTTGTAGGCTCACGGTTTCATGTTCTATTTCACTCCCCTCCAGGGGTTCTTTTCACCTTTCCCTCGCGGTACTGTTTCGCTATCGGTCACACAGTAGTACTTAGCCTTACGAGGTGGTCCTCGCGGATTCACACGGAATTTCACGTGCTCCGTGCTACTCGGGATACAGCTAGCTCAGTTCAGTTTTCGGTTACGGGGCTTTCACCCTCTGTGGCGTGCCATTCAAGCACTTCGCCTAACATTCCTGATACACGTTGCTGTCCCACAACCCCGATACTCGAAAGTATCGGTTTAGGCTCTTCCCCGTTCGCTCGCCGCTACTTAGGGAGTCGTTTTTACTTTCCTTTCCTCCAGCTACTAAGATGTTTCAGTTCGCTGGGTTGGCTCGTGCCAGCCTATGGATTCAGCTGGCCGTATTAAGGGTTGCCCCATTCGGAAATTCCCGGATCAAAGCGTGCTTCCAGCTCCCCGAGACTTATCGCAGGTAACCACGTCCTTCATCGCCTCTGTGTGCCAAGGTATCCGCCGTGAGCCCTTTGTAGCTTGACCAATTAACCTCCTGAACGCTTACCGCCGTTGAAAGCAGATTCTCAAGTTTTTATTACTAAAAACAAGATCAAACTCTGATTCGCTCGACACGAATTAAAGAACGTTCAAAAGTCTCGGCTCTTGCTCAAAAGAATTTTCATTGTTCTAGATCCAATCTCCCTTTCGAAAGATCAGATTCAAAACAATGCATCTGTAAGATGCTTTGTTTTTTCCAGACTCACCTATGCAGTTGTCAAGGTTCTGCTAGAACTTCAAATCAAATCATCAATTACTTGATCATTTGATCCGAGCCCAGCATCTTATCAACCAAATTCAAAGCTTTAAACTTAAAATTTGGAATGACAGGAAGCTGGGGTCATCCAGCGGACACATCTAAATCACACACCAATCGAGCTCAACTCCATCACTTGGAGCGGGGATAAAGTTCGGTCAGTGGAGGTTAGGAGACTCGAACTCCTGACATCCTGCTTGCAAAGCAGGCGCTCTACCAACTGAGCTAAACCCCCAACACCGAATGGGCCATCCTGGACTTGAACCAGGGACCTCACCCTTATCAGGGGTGCGCTCTAACCACCTGAGCTAATGGCCCAGGAGTCTCATCCCTTTTGGGGTGTGACCTAGACAAAGTTTAGGAACTGAAAATCTCCACCAAGCAATTAACATTACTGCTAATTCTTGACTTCAAATCTGAGGTACCGATCGACCTAAGGTGACAGGATTTCGGCCTAAGAATAAAACTGCTCAGGCGTCAAAATCATTGTGTTGTCTCCCTGTTAGGAGGTGATCCATCCGCACCTTCCGGTACGGATACCTTGTTACGACTTCACCCCAGTCATCAGCCCCACCTTCGACGTCCTCCTCCACAAGGGTTGGAGTAACGGCTTCGGGCGTGGCCAACTTCCATGGTGTGACGGGCGGTGTGTACAAGGCCCGGGAACGTATTCACCGCAGTATGCTGACCTGCGATTACTAGCGATTCCTCCTTCACGTAGGCGAGTTGCAGCCTACGATCTGAACTGAGCCACGGTTTATGGGATTTGCTTGTCCTCGCGAACTTGCTGCCCTTTGTCCGTAGCATTGTAGTACGTGTGTAGCCCAGGATGTAAGGGGCATGATGACTTGACGTCATCCACACCTTCCTCCGGTTTATCACCGGCGGTCTCTCTAGAGTGCCCAACTAAATGCTGGCAACTAAAGACGTGGGTTGCGCTCGTTGCGGGACTTAACCCAACATCTCACGACACGAGCTGACGACAGCCATGCACCACCTGTCACTGCGTTCCCGAAGGCACTCTCTCGTTTCCAAGAGATTCGCAGGATGTCAAACCCTGGTAAGGTTCTTCGCGTTGCATCGAATTAAACCACATACTCCACCGCTTGTGCGGGCCCCCGTCAATTCCTTTGAGTTTCACACTTGCGTGCGTACTCCCCAGGCGGAACACTTAACGCGTTGGCTACGACACCGAGGGGGTCGATTCCCCCGACACCTAGTGTTCATCGTTTACGGCCAGGACTACAGGGGTATCTAATCCCTTTCGCTCCCCTGGCTTTCGTCCATGAGCGTCAGTGATGGCCCAGCAGAGCGCCTTCGCCACTGGTGTTCTTCCCGATATCTACGCATTTCACCGCTACACCGGGAATTCCCTCTGCCCCTACCACACTCAAGCCCAACAGTTTCCACTGCCATGATGGAGTTAAGCTCCACTTTTTAACAGCAGACTTGAAGGGCCGCCTGCGGACGCTTTACGCCCAATAATTCCGGATAACGCTTGCCACTCCCGTATTACCGCGGCTGCTGGCACGGAATTAGCCGTGGCTTATTCATCAAGTACCGTCAGATCTTCTTCCTTGATAAAAGAGGTTTACAGCCCAGAGGCCTTCATCCCTCACGCGGCGTTGCTCCGTCAGGCTTTCGCCCATTGCGGAAAATTCCCCACTGCTGCCTCCCGTAGGAGTCTGGGCCGTGTCTCAGTCCCAGTGTGGCTGATCATCCTCTCAGACCAGCTACTGATCGATGCCTTGGTGAGCCATTACCTACACCAACTAGCTAATCAGACGCGAGCTCATCCTCAGGCGAAATTCATTTCACCTCGCGGCATATGGGGTATTAGCAGTCGTTTCCAACTGTTGTCCCCCTCCTGAGGGCAGATTCTCACGCGTTACTCACCCGTCCGCCACTAACCCGAAGGTTCGTTCGACTTGCATGTGTTAAGCACGCCGCCAGCGTTCATCCTGAGCCAGGATCAAACTCTCCGTTGTAGATCATTTCCTCTTAGAAACTTTCGCTTCCTCAAAATGATTTGCGTCACCCATTACTCAGATAAAACTGGCAACAGTTGAGGCCTCCTTTCGCTGACACAAAAGGGTTCTTAAGAGTGCATCTCTAGATTTCTCTTTCAATGACTTTCCGAGATCTCAGATCCGGTTGTTGCTCCACAATCCGCACACCGGCAACAAGAGAGCTCGTGAAAACCCTCCCGTCGCAGAGAATTGCTTCATCGCAACGAAATTTTTTGACGGGACCTCACACCTTCATCGCTCTTTCATTCGGTCCTTCACCTCACCTCTCGGCTTGGTTCAGAACCAAACGCGATGAAAGCGTCAGTTCCTAAACTTTTTAATTGTCCAGGTGCGACCAAACGTCTCTTCACTCCCTCTCAGGAGATCGGTTGGTTGGTCATCGCGGCCTCTCGCGACCGCTTGAAGAACTTACAACACCGTGGGATCGCTCCCTCTTGGTCTCGTAAGTCGCCTTAGACACATCAAGACATT
>QCSL01000075.1 GCA_003209165.1 Synechococcus sp. AG-670-B23
TTCCTCGCCTGGGAGCTGGAGCTGGTTCCCGTCTACCTGCTGATCGCCATCTGGGGCGGACAAAACCGCCAGTACGCAGCCACCAAATTCATTCTTTACACCGCCCTGGCCTCCTTGCTGATCCTGATCAGCGGCCTGGCACTTGCTCTTTCAGGGGACACCTTCACCTTCAACCTCACGGAACTGGCGTCTCGATCCCCAGGCGGCAGCTTCGGACTGTTGTGTTATGCCGGCTTCCTAATTGGCTTCGGCGTGAAACTGCCGATGTTCCCTCTCCACACCTGGCTCCCCGATGCCCACGGAGAAGCGAACGCGCCGGTATCAATGCTGCTGGCCGGGGTGCTCCTGAAAATGGGCGGCTACGCGCTAATCCGCTTCAACGTTCAGATGCTGCCTGAATCGCATGCCACCCTGGCGCCTGCCCTCGTGATCCTGGGGATTGTCAACATCGTCTACGGCGCCCTTAATGCCTTCGCCCAAGACAATGTCAAACGCAGGATTGCGTGCAGTTCCGTAAGCCACATGGGCTTTGTCCTGGTGGGAATTGGTGCCGTTGATGCCCTGGGAATCAGCGGAGCCATGCTCCAGATGGTGAGCCATGGACTGATCGCAGCAGCGATGTTCTTTGTGACTGGCGTGTTCTACGAGCGAACCAAGACCCTATCGATCCCCAACATGGGCGGATTGGCCAAGGCGCTGCCAATCACCTTTGCCTTTTTCCTGGCCAGCTCGCTGGCGTCACTGGCGCTGCCGGGCATGAGCGGCTTCATCAGTGAAATCACAGTGTTCCTTGGCATCACCAGCCAGGAAGCCTTCACCTCGTTGTTCCGTTCGATCACCGTGCTGCTGGCAGCTATCGGTCTGGTACTCACGCCTATCTATCTACTCTCCATGTGCCGCAGGGTGTTTTTCGGTCCCAGGATTCCCGCTCTCGCCAGTGTTGCTGACATGCGGCCGAGGGAACTGGTAATTGGCCTGAGCCTGCTGGTGCCAACCCTTGTGATCGGAATCTGGCCCCGCATTGCTATGGATCTCTACGAAGCCTCCACAAACGCCCTCGCCCTTCAGTTCATCGCTAGTTGAAATGACAACAACCGTTTCCCCTCTCCTGCGTGGCCAAGGGCTTCCCGAGTTCCGAGCCATTTCTCCAGAGCTGGTCAGTCAAGACATCCCTGTTCTTCTCAAACAGCTCGACCAAGCCTTCAGCGAGCTTGAGCAGGTTCTGGATTCAGCCCTCGCCGAACCTTCGAAACTGTCCTGGGATCTGGTGATGCAGCCGCTTCAGGCCATTGGCGAACGGCTGCGTTGGAGCTGGGGTGTGGTGTCTCACCTAAATGGCGTCTGCAATTCCCCTGAGCTGCGGGATGCCCATGCCGCCCAGCAACCCAATGTTGTGCGCCTCAGCAACCGTCTTGGCCAAAGCCAGATTCTTCATCGGTCCCTGGTGGCCCTTCAAAGTGATCCAGCCGAGTCGCTCACTCCAACCCAAGAGCGGATTCTGAAATCAGAGCTGCTGTCCATGCAGCAGCGCGGTGTTGGTCTCAGTGGCGATGAGAAAGCAGCATTCAACAACACCAGTGAACGACTGGCAGCACTCTCCACCCAGTTCGGCAACCACGTCCTCGATGCCACGCAGCAGTGGACCCTTAAGCTCAGCCAAAAAAACGAGGTGGATGGCCTGCCGCAGCGGGCTTTGGAGGCTCTGGCCGCAGCGGCACGCGAAGCAGGGGATGCAGAAGCTTCAGCGGAGTATGGCCCCTGGCTGCTGGGGTTGGACATGCCCCGCTATCTGCCGTTCCTTACCCATGCCAACAACCGCTCCCTGAGGGAAAAGGCCTATCGCGCCCATGTGGGCAGGGCCAGTGAGGGAGAGCTCGACAACCGCGCACTGATCGAGGAGACCCTGACCCTGAGGCGCGAACAAGCCTCTCGCCTGGGCTATGCCCATTGGGCTGACCTTAGTCTAAGCGCCAAGATGGCCGACGACGTACCAGCGGTGGAAGCACTCCTGGAGGAACTCCGCGCTGCGGCTTACCCAGCAGCAGCGCAGGAGCTACGGGACCTCCAAGCCATCGCACGTGAGCACAAGGCCCCTGAAGCCGATGGGCTGGCTCCCTGGGACGTCGCTTACTGGTCAGAAAAGTTGCGTCAATCGCGGTTCGACCTGGACCAAGAAGCTCTGCGCCCCTGGTTCCCGCTGCCGCAGGTGCTGGACGGACTATTCAGCCTTTGTTCGCGGCTCTTTGACGTGGAGATCGTCGCCGCCGATGGCGAGGCACCGATCTGGAACGATGATGTGCGCTTCTTCCAGGTGAAGCGCTCCGATGGCACACCGATCGCAGGCTTCTACCTGGACCCCTACAGCCGGCCCGCCAGCAAACGCGGTGGAGCCTGGATGGATGAATGCTTAGGCCTGAGAAAGCAAACCGATGGATTGGTGGTCCTACCGGTGGCTTACTTGATCTGTAACCAGACACCACCTGTGGGAGACACGCCCAGCCTGATGAGCTTCGAGGAGGTGGAGACCCTCTTCCATGAATTTGGCCATGGTCTCCAGCACATGCTCACCACCGTTGAAGAACCGGGAGCAGCCGGTATCAGCAATGTGGAATGGGATGCCGTGGAACTTCCCAGCCAGTTCATGGAGAACTGGTGCCTCGATCGCGCCACGTTGATGGGCATGGCGCGCCACTGGCAGACCGGTGAACCCCTGCCCGAGGCCGAATTCAACAAGCTACGTAGCAACCGCACCTTCAATGCAGGCCTGGCAACCCTGAGACAGGTTCACTTCGCCCTCAGTGACATTCGCCTCCACAGCCATTGGACCCCGGAGCTCGGCGTCACCCCTGACGAACTGCGCCGTGAGATAGCCGCCACCACCACGGTGATGGCTCCCATCCCAGAGGATCAGTTCCTCTGCGCCTTCGGCCACATCTTCGCCGGCGGCTACTCCGCCGGTTACTACTCCTACAAGTGGGCCGAGGTGCTGAGTGCAGATGCCTTCTCCGCCTTCGAGGAAGTGGGGCTAGATCAGGAATATCGGGTTCGCGAAACCGGAGCCCGCTTCCGCGACACCGTGCTCAGCCTCGGTGGCAGTCGATCACCTACAGAGGTATTTGAAGCCTTCCGCGGCCGTCCAGCCAGCACCGAAGCGCTGATTCGCCACTCCGGCCTGGTGGCCGCGGCCTGACCTCAGGCGAGCAAGCTGCTGCGGAGTCGTTGAATCGCGGCGGGATGACTAATCAGCTGCTGATGAGTCCAAACTGGAATTTCCACATGCCGACCGATTGGCAGAACGGCTTTCCACCCGGGGCAAACCATCAAATCCCAGCGGCAGAAAAAACTACAGCACTCGACCCCAGCCAAGGCATCAGGTTGGCAGTTCAGCTGTCGCAGCAGGCGACTTCCCACTTTCATGTCTGCAGCACCGGCCAGTAGCGGGCGAGGAATCAACTGCGCGGCAAGGGTGCCCTGCTGTGGACTGCCCACGCTGTAGAAGCACCGAGTGCGCTGCGCCCCTCCCAGCTCCTGCATCCAAATCCGGCCGATCACGCCCCCCATCGAGAAACCCAGAAGGTCGACCCTGGTGTCAGCACCGAAGCGCTGATGAATGTGCTGGTCCAGGCGCAAGGCCAACTGCCGCAGGGGTACCCAGCCGAGACCATGAGGCAAATGCGGCGCCAACAACGGGCGATCAGCCTGGTCCAACCCCTGGATCAGGCGATGAAACATACGGGGCGTATCCCAGAGTCCATGGACCAACACCAAAGGGATGGTCATAGAGCTGATCTGCCGCCATGCCGCGAGCGCTCCACAAACACTCGACCGTTGAATCCTGGAACCGGTGCAGCACATTTGGTCAACCGTAACCACATCGGAATGGCCCCATACATGGTTTCCAAGCGATCCAGCATCTGCTCGCTGAAGTGCTCGATCGTGAGGCAATGAACCTGCTGGGACAACCCTTGTAAGGCCTGAATCGCCACGCTGTAGTCGAGGCTCTGGCTCAGGTCGTCGTCTACGGCAGCAGCCTTGAAATCAAGCTGAACACTGAAATCAAGGCTGAACCGTTGGCCATCCCGCCGTTCGTGCTCCAGCACCCCGACATGGGCCCACAACTGCAGCTCCCGCACACCGATGCAATCCATCAAAGCGGCCGATCGATGTGGGTGAAGACGCGGCTGCCGTTGGCGTAGTCGGCAGCGATATGGCCCTCTCCGCGCAACCGGTAGCGGTAGGTCACCAACCCTTCCAGGCCAACCGGTCCCCGAGGCGGCAGGGTCTGGGTGCTAATGCCCACCTCAGCGCCGAATCCGTAGCGGAACCCATCGGCGAACCGGCTGGAGCAATTGTGATAAACACCGGCGCTATCTACCACCGCAAGGAAACGATCGGCAGCCTGGTAATCCTCGGTAAGGATCACTTCGGTATGACGCGAGCCGTAGGAACGGATGTGATCGGTAGCTGCCTCCAGATCATCCACCAGCTTCACCGCCAGGATCAGATCCAGATACTCCGTGCTCCAATCCTCCTCGGTGGCCGTTTCAGCCACGCCGAGGGCCACACTCTCCGCATCGCCCCGCAGCTGAACCCCGGCAGCCGCGAAGGCCGGCAGAGCTGCTGCCAGAAAGGGCTTGGCAATGGAGCGGTGTACCAGCAAGGTCTCGATGGCATTGCAGGCGGCGGGGTACTGGCTTTTGCTGTCCACCGCCACCCGAACGGCTTTGTCGATATCGGCCGCCGCATCCACATAGAGATGGCAAACCCCATCGGCATGGCCCAGCACTGGAATGCGGGTGTTGTCCTGGATGAAGCGCACCAGCTCGTTGCTGCCCCTGGGAATGATCAGATCCACAAGGCCATCCAGTCTCAACAAGGCCAGACTCTCCTGACGGGTGGTGAGCAGAGCCAGGGCATCGGCAGACACCGGGCTTGCCGCCAGGCCAGCCTGCAGGGCCTCCATCACGGCCGCATTGGTGCAGCGGGCCTCACTGCCCCCTTTCAACAGGGCACCATTACCCGAACGGATCGCCAATGACGCGATCTGCATCACCGCATCCGGCCTGGCTTCAAAGATCACACCCACAACCCCAAGCGGCACGGAGACCCGTTCCAACACCAAGCCCTTGTCCAGCTCTCGGTGCAACTGGCGACAGCCCAGCGGATCGCTGAGGCTGGCCACCTTGCGAACGCCCTCAATCGCCGCGGCCAACTTGTTGTCATCCAGCTTCAGCCGGGCCATCAAGGCCGGTGCAAGCCCCTCGGCTGAAGAGCGTTCGAGGTCCTGAAGGTTCGCCTCAAGGATGCTTTCTGAACGGCCGGACAGAGCGTCCGCCATCGACTGAAGTGCCTGGGCTCTTTGGCCGTCATCGGTCTGCCCCAGATCAACAGCAGCACGACGGACCGCCGCGGCACGCTGCAGCAACGCAGCAGAAGGCTCTGGAACGCTGGACATCAACGAAATCAATCTGGAGCCATCATCCCGTTCAGCCTCTGCAGAGCGAGCCGCGCAGCCCCAAGGCGTCCAGCACCATTGCCCAGGCAAGCGGCTTCGATCCGCAACC
>QCSL01000076.1 GCA_003209165.1 Synechococcus sp. AG-670-B23
TGGATGGCTGGACTGATCACGCTCACGCTGCTGACCCTCGTAGGCCCAAGGCGTGGTTGGGTTCGCCATTGGTTGCCGTTGTTGTGGATCGCGATGGCACCATTGGGGCTCTGGCTCTTGGCCGGAGGTTTGGGCCAACTGCCCGTCGGGACGCGCAGTTGGGGTGGTCTGACGCTGACGCTGCTGCTTACAGGAGGCAGCGGTGCTCTGGCGCTTCCGCTGGGAATCCTCCTGGCGATAGGCCGGCGCAGTGATCTGCCGGTGCTGCGCTGGAGCAGCGCCGCTTACATCGAGTTAATGCGGGCTGTTCCATTGATCGCCGTTCTGTTTTTCGGACAACTGCTGATTCCGCTGTTCCTTCCGCCGGGGCTTGAAATCAATCGAGTTCTACGGGCGGTTGTGGCCTTTGCCTTGTTTGCAGCGGCTTACATCGCAGAGGATGTGCGCGGCGGACTACAGGCGATTCCGCCTACTCAGAGGGAAGCTGCAGCAGTACTTGGTCTGTCGCCACGTCAATCGTTGCAACTGGTGGTGCTGCCGCAGGCTCTGCGGGTGGCGCTTCCTTCGCTCACCAACCAGGCGGTGGGTCTGCTGCAAAACACAAGCCTGATGGCCATTCTCGGTTTGGTGGAATTGCTGGGCATCAGCCGCAGCCTGTTGGCGAATCCAGCCTTCATCGGCCGTTATCTGGAGGTTTACCTCTGGGTTGCTGCGGTTTACTGGCTGGCGTGTACGGCCATGGCGCTGCTGGCCCGTCACCTGGAAGTTCAGCTTGATCCTGCCCGTTCTGCCCTATGACTGTTGCCATTCGTGCCACTGATCTGGTCAAGAGCTATTCACAAGGGGTGAGAGCTCTCGATGGCGTCACCCTTGAGGTGAGCAGCGGCGAAGTGCTGGTGGTGATGGGTCCTTCAGGGTCCGGTAAAAGCACGTTGATCCGTACTTTCAATGGACTGGAGACGCTGGATGGCGGTGTTCTTGATGTGCTTGGGGTTCCCTTGGATGCCACCCATGGGGAACGTCAGGTGCGGGAGATTCGCAAGCGTGTGGGAATGGTGTTTCAGCAGTTCAACCTGTTTCCCCACCTTTCCATCCTCGACAACATCACCCTTGCTCCGATCAAGGTGCAACAGCGGTCTAAGGCTGCTGCCGAGCAGCGGGCCAAGGAGCTCCTTGATCAGATGGGAATTCGCGATCAGGCGCACAAATACCCTGCTCAGCTCAGTGGCGGTCAACAGCAGCGGGTGGCTATTGCCAGAGCTTTGGCCTTGGATCCTGAGGTGATGTTGTTCGACGAGCCCACCAGCGCCTTGGACCCGGAGCGGGTGAAGGAAGTGTTGGATGCCATGCGCCAGTTGGCTCAGGGCGGCATGACGATGGTGGTGGTCACCCATGAATTGGGTTTTGCCCGTGAAGTGGCGGATCGGGTGATGTTCATGGACCGGGGTCAGGTGGTGGAGACCTCCGACCCGGAGACGTTTTTCAGCAATGCCAGGGAAGAACGCAGCCGAAGGTTCCTCAACCAGATGCAGCAATAATCGGACCGAACAGCATCGTGCTGCGTGTCAGGCCGACTGTCGTTCTCTCCAAGCTTCAGTGGACTTTCGGTTGTTGCTTTGAAGCATTGAAGCTTTGCTTGCAGTCCGTTTATTCAACTGCTTTTCATTCCAATGTAGGTAGACGCTGACGCTGACCAGCCAAAACGCAACAAAAGCTAGGGTCAGTGCCAGACCGTGCATCCGAAAAAAGGTCAGCACGATATGGATTGATAGGGCAACTGAGCCACCCAACAAAAACGTATTGCTCAAAAATGAAGCGACGATTGCCTTGAAGGATTTCAACGCTGTCGCTCAGTTCCGGCTCACTTTACCGAGCAACAATTACGGTGCCAGCCCTATTGGCGATCCTGCAGGGCGTTCGTTGTGCCATCGCCAAAAAAAGCCCCTCCCGCTGTGGGAGGAGCTGAAGGGGGATTGGCCTTGTGGAGATGAATCAGTAGTTGATCACTCGTCAACCTGATCGGCGGCTTCGCTGTGCTCAGCAGCTGCACCCGTGGGGATCAAACGGATGGCTTTCTTGCCAAGCTTAATTTCAAATTCATCACCGGGTTCCAGGTTCAGCATGGCGGTGTATGCCTTGCCGATCAGCAGATTGCCGTTGCCCTGCACTTTGGCGATGTAGCTCAACTTGCGACCGCCCTTGCCAATTGCAGCGCCACCGCTACTCAGATTGACGCCCTTCGCCTCGAGCAGTGCCTCGTAGAAGGCAGTGAAATTAAGGCGATCTCCACCGTCTTTCTTGTCAGAGACGTATCCGCAAGCTCTCACTAGATCGGATTTGGAAACATCTCCAAGTTCTTTGACCTTGGCAAGCAGCTCGGAACCGGTCAGCATTTTTAATGCGTCTCAATGAATACATAGTTCATAGCTGATTGGCTGGCTGGATGTCAATGAACTGAGCTGATATTTTTAAGGCTTAGTGGTTTGAATGCTTGGTATCTAGGGATGCGTCTCTATGGTCTGACTCTTGAGGCTGCTCTCTTGCAAAGAAGCTTTACGAGAAGATGTTGAGGCCTGTTCACTGGTTTCAACGTCAGGACTGTGTGGCGGTTCGCAAATGATCGTGTACTCGACACGATCATCATCAGAACAGCAAAAATCGCCGTAATAGCGCTCAAGCTCATCATAGGCAGCGTCATAGCTTTCAAAGCTCTGCCGTGTAAGGCCATCCTCTGCTTTGTCATTGCGCACAATGCGATGGCGTGAAGCCGGGTGCATCAGCCGAATCCATGCGAGATCTACAAGCTCAGATTAAGAGTGGGGCTGATGCATCAGTCGCCTCAGGTTTTCAGGGTTGATTTGTCAGATGGAGGTGCCAATTCTTCGGTTTTTGATGGAGCTTCTGCCCTCACTGCTGATCGGGTTTTGGGCTGGGAGACGCCATGAAACCCTCTCCACCCGGTTGGCCGCACCGTTGGTGAGATTCGGTGTGCCGATCAGTGTGATGGGCCTGCTGTTGAAGGGTGGCCTCAGCGGCGACATGTTGCAGGCCGCGGGTCTTGCGGTGTTGGCCATGGGCATTGTTCTTGTGGGGGCCGCGCGCGTGCCGGGATTGGTTGAGTTGGCGTCTCCAACGCTGCGGCTCGGCAGCTGTACGGGAAACACCGCCTATTTCGGGGTGCCTCTGGCCTTGGCCTTTCTGCCCGATGAGGCTCTGCCCATCAGCATTGGGTACGACCTTGGGGCCACCCTGCTGACCTGGAGTCTAGGACCGCTGTTGATAGGGGGGCAGGTCAATGGGGCCCAAGGGCTGCGTGGTCTGCTGAGCAGCGTGGTGGCAAGCCCGGCAACCCGAGGTCTCATCGGTGCTTTGCTGGTTCAGGCGACCCCATGGTCTGCGTTGGTGGCCGACGCCTTGTGGTGGCCTTCCCGCTGCGTGGTTGTGCTGGCTCTGATGGTGGTGGGGATGCGCCTGGGCAGCATTCATCGTCAGGGCATTAAGCCGGCGGCACGTCCTGTGAAGCTGCTGAGGCCACTGGTGGCCAAACTCTTGCTCTATCCGCTGCTCCTGCTGCTGCTTGCGTCTTTGCTGCAGTTCAAGCCACTGATGGTTAAGGCGGTTGCTTTACAGGGGGCCGCGCCCGCGGCGATTTCTCTTTTGTTAATTGCTGAGTCTGTGGGTGCTGATCAGGAGCGAGCCGCAGGACTGGTGTTTTGGAGCACTCTGCTTGCTTTAGTAACGGCACCGGCATGGGGTGTGATGCTGAGATCTCAGTTCTGAAAACGGCGAAAGGTGAGGTTGATGCGTGTGCTCTGCACTTTGCGCCGCTGGGGAACGCTGTGCATCCATCGGCTCTGACATCCCGGGTGCATAACCAGAAGGTCACCATCGGCCAATGGCATAGAAATTTTTATGTGAGAAGTGCTGCGATGGCGGAGTTGAAAATCGCGCGTCGCCCCCAGTGAAAGGGAGGCAATCGGAGCCCGCTGATCAATCTCTAGTTCGTCATCGGCGTGCCAGCCCATGCGGTCATCGCCATGGCGATACAAATTGAGTAAGCACCCGTTGAAGCCGGTTTCACAAGCTTCATTCACTTGGTCCAGAAGAGGTTTGAACCACTCAGGCCAGCCAAAGCCTGTGTGAATAGCACCACTGTAGTGATAGTGAATTCCCTCGCTAGCGAGAAAAACCGTCATGCGGGGCACTGGGTGACGTTTGCCATAGACCTGAACGACGGGCTGCTCCCACAGGAGCTGTTGTTCAAGCCGTGTTTGCCAGCGCCTTGCAAGATCTGGCTTCAGCCACCCCTCATGCAGGGACCAGTCCCTTTCAGCTGAGGCTGGATGGATGGCCATTCGTGACGTCGGATGACGAGGTCGGTTCGTACCCGAGACTGTCCCATACATTCGGTGGCATGGGAGCTCGAATCACCCAAGAGGAATTCCTCAAGCGCGCTGTACAGCGTTTTGCGGATCAATTCGACTACAGCTTGATTCGCTGGCGCAGTTACAAGAGTCCTGTGCAAATCCGCTGCAACGCACATCCGGTTCAACCGATCACCATCACACCGGAGAAGCACCTGCAAACTCTTGGCGGCTGCCGTCATTGCCTTCGAGAAAGGCGGATTGCCTCATTGGAGCGGGAACTCAACCGCAAATCAGCAGAACGTCCTGATTCCGTTTCTCTCGAGCCCTCAGCAAATCTGGAACCCACACCGAAGCGAAACGGTTGATGTTTCGCCGGTGTTCAAGGCGGTTCAGGCTCTCAGGCTGACCCGCTGATAGCAGAACCAGAGCCACTGTTGAAACAGAAGATTCCGGTGGGACCGCCAGAGTGTCTTGGGTTGGTCAGCTTCAAAATTTTCGGGCGGGGGAACATCCCCTCTGGCCCGGTCTCGCTCCATTTCTCCGAGGATCCGCCCGACGTTGTATTCCGGATGTCCGAGGTGCATTAGTTGACTCTGATCTGGGGTCTCGAAAATGGTGTAGCCCACCTGTTCGCCGTGGGCGAGTAAGCGAAGACGTCCATCCCGTTCAGCGGCTTCCATGGCAGTATCCGGAAGTCCTGCATGACGGCTTTGGGGGCAGACGAAATGGTCGTCTTGGG
>QCSL01000077.1 GCA_003209165.1 Synechococcus sp. AG-670-B23
TAGATCGAGCGGTCCAAGAGAAAACCACTCACAAACATCGCCATGGGGGAAGCCATCGTTGAACAACACCTTGGTGCGGTGTGCCGGAACACCCAACCAGGGAAGAGGCAACTGCACCGGAAAGCTCCACTGACCCGGACACACCCAGAGTTCCGCATCCGGAAAGGCGCGGGCCAGTGGGCCTAGGGGAAGCTTGTGCTCCAAACCGGAGGTAGTGGGCAGCACGATCGTGCGCACAGGGCCGTGCTCTCGTTCCAGGCCGGCAATGGCTTGGCAAACCTCGCCGGTAGGCGGCAGTGGGTTCACCAACATCAGGCCACCAGTCACCTTTGCCACCGTGAGACGCACAGGCACGGCCACGTAATAGACCCCCTGCAGCTGCTCAAGGCTCCAGAGCTGGCCGGGGATCAGCTCACTGAACACCGTCCGACGGCGGCCATAGGGATAGAGCGGCAGCAGCGGCCACCAGGGCCAGCTTTGGTCCCCCGCCGAAATGCACTCAGTTTCCCTGAGATCGCCCTTCATGACTGCAATAATGATCTCCTGATCACTGTTTGTGGAACCACCGGCCAAAACTCGGCCCAAGTTGCTCTACTGACAAGCCAGAGACGATTTAGAAGAAGGGATTCCCAAACTACTCAGCCAAGACAGAAGCACCAGACAAGACGACACCCACAAGCAGAGCTGCATCCCAGCCATATCCGTACGGCCGAGCATGAAAACAGCTCCAGAGAGAATCGTTCCAACGAGGCGGCCTGCAGCATTGGCCATGTAATAAAAGCCGACATTGAGGCTGACATCCTCGTGCTCAGTGAATGCCAGCACCATGTAGGAATGAATCGAGGAATTCATCGCAAACACCACGCCAAAGGCGGCAAGCCCAGCCGTGATGGCGATTGTGACGTCAACTTCTCTCCACAGAGTCACGGCAATCAATGCCGGAATTGCCGTGAGAACAGCAGACCAAAACGACAAAGCCTTCACGTCCGGGCTGCTGGTCTGAGTCCAGAGTTTTCGTAGAGCCGGGGCACTGGCCTGAACGATGCCATAACCAATAACCCAGAGGCCTAGGAAGCCCCCGATCTCTCCAAAAGACCATCCCAAGGCTCCCTCGAGAAACACCGGGAGTGCCACCACAAACCAGACGTCTCGGGCTCCGAACAGAAAGAAGCGAGCCAGTGAAAGCATGTTGATCCCCTGCGAGTTGGAGAACAACGCAGAGAATTTCGGCTTGGTCGACATTTTTCCAATGTCGGCCGGCAACACCGAGGTGAGAAGCAGAGCCAGAGCGAGTCCGAACGCCATCCAGGCCACAGCCGCACTGAAGCCAAGCACCGTCAGCAACGCTCCCCCAAGGAAAAAGCCGACACCTTTGAGGGCATTTTTGGATCCGGTCAAAACGGCGACCCAGCGGAACAGCCGTTTGTCTGCTTGATCAACGTCAGCAGGACTGGTGGTGACCACAGTTTTGATAGCACTCTTGGCACTCATCTTGTTGAGATCCTTGGCGATACCACTAATCGCCTGGGCCGCCATCACATAGGCCACACTTAATAGCTTCGGCCAGGTTGCCGACACCGGGATCAACAGCAACAGTGCGGCAATCTGCAGAAGGGTGCCGACCCAGAGCGTGAGCCGTAGCCCATAGCTGGCTCCGATCCAACCACCACAGAGATTGGTGACGACACCGAAGAATTCGTAGAAAAGAAACAGAAACGCGATCTCAAGCGTGCTGTAACCGAGCCCGTGGAAGTGAAACACCACGAGCATGCGCAGGGCTCCATCGGTGAGCGTGAAGGCCCAGTAGTTGGCCGTCACCAAGACGTACTGCTGGAGGGCTGAGAGGTTCACCGCAACACTCAGGTCGTTTCCAGATTCACCAGATGGCAGACCAGATCCGCCATCCGACTGCAGTAGCCCCACTCGTTGTCGTACCAGGCATAGACCTTGAGTTGAGTGCCATCCACGACCATCGTTGATGGTCCGTCAATCACCGCACTGCGGCTGTCATTGGTGTAGTCACACGACACCAGTGGCCTGGTTTCGTAGCCAAGAATCCCTTGGAGTGAACCGGCAGCGGCATCAGCAAAGGCGGCATTCACTTGCTCAACAGTCACCGAGTGCTTCAGTTCAAAAACAGCATCCGTGAGTGAACCATTCAGCAACGGCACCCGCACGGCATGACCGTTGAGCTTGCCCTGCAACTCCGGAAAGATCATCGCGATCGCCCTGGCCGATCCTGTGGTAGTGGGGATCAACGAGTTGAGACCAGAGCGGGCCCGCCGAAGATCGCTTTTGAAGGCATCCACGGTCACCTGAGTGTTGGTGATGTCGTGAATGGTGGTGATCATGCCGTGCTCAATGCCGAAGGCCTGATGAACCACCTGCACTACAGGAGCCAGGCAATTGGTGGTGCAAGAGGCAGCGGTCACCAGCCGGTGGCGGGCTGGTTCATACAGGTGGTGATTGATGCCGTACACGATGTTGAGAACCTCGTGACCTGCCACGACTCCATTCACGGGGCAAGCCACCACAACACGCTTCAGGCCGCACTGATCGAAGTAGCCACAGAGAGTCTCTGGAGATTTGAAGCGGCCACTGGCTTCCAGCACCATCTCCACCCCTAAGGCCTGCCAAGGCACGTCGGTTGGATGGCGGTGTTGCGACCAACTAAGCGAGTGTCCATCAATGCTGAACCCTTCGCCGTCGCTGTCGTTATCTACCGACTTGTTCCAGCGACCATGCACCGAATCAAACTCGAGCAGATGGGCTCCTGCCGCGGCATCACCGGCAGGATCATTGATATGGACAAGCTCAATACCCGGGTGGTTCCAGAGAGCTCGAAACACAAGCCTGCCGATCCTGCCGAAACCGTTGATTCCAATGCGCATCGAGAGTCAGCCCAGCAACGTTGACAGATCAACCAAGTTTGATGCATCAACCCTGATTGATGCAAGCAAAAGCTTGGCGGCTGTCGATAGCGTTACAAGGTGTTTTTCATGGGCGTTTGATCCAGACCATTGCTCGATGACCCCAGCTCAAACGACCGCTGACCCCGCCTTGATTCAGAGCCTGCTCAAAGCTCTTGCCGATCCCAACCGCTTGCAAATCATTGAGGCTCTGGCCTCCGGCGAGCGTTGCGTCTGCGATCTCACGAGCGATCTAGGCCTGGCCCAATCGCGTCTGTCGTTTCATCTCAAGGTGCTCAAGCAATGCGGCCTGCTGAGTGATCGGCAGAGTGGACGCTGGGTCTATTACAAGTTGCAGCCGGAAGTGATTCAAACCCTTCAAGGCTGGCTTGAAACACTCATCGCCCGATCACAAGCGAAAGCAATCAACTGTCTTGATTGATCGATGATTGATCAAGATCCAGACAAGGCTCAAGGTCGCTAACGAGGCCGCATGAATTCCATTCAAAAGTCACTTTCATTGGCCTTGTCGCCATAGTGCAGACCTGGCAAACGCTGAATTTCGCAGTACGCATTTCTATTACGAAACACACCATCCACTTCAGGCCCCCGCCATCACCACAGCAGAACTAGTAAGAGCTGCCAGCAAACATCGGCCAGTGAGATTGCCAAGACCATGGCATCTCCACCGACCTCAACAGTGGTGACGAGGGCCACACTGATAGCCATTCAGGCTGCAATCAGCAGTAGCCCACAATCACGCCCAGTTGCACAAAATCCCAGAGCCAACTCAGGGATCATTCTCTTAAACCCACTGCAATCAAACAGTCCTAGGTGGCAGCAGCGGCCAGAAACCCCAGCGCTGATAAGCAGGATTCACACCAGCTCCAGCCACCATGCTCCCCATCAATGCAGTGATTCTGCAGAGGAATGGATAAGGCGAGGGTCAAACCACCCACCCCGGCGCAAATCAGCACCACCCTCCAAGCCGGTTGTTGCCACCAGCTCACCAACAGCACTAACGCCACCAACGCCAGCATCTACGGAGACCTTCACCTGAACTCCAACACTTCAGGCACTAAGCCGGCATATCTGCCGGCTTTTTTAAGCGTTCAGCGCCGGCCGGTGCCGGTCACCACCAGATGTCTGGAGGCATCAATCTGAAGCTAGCCTTCATCCCGTAATTGACCCAACACGCGGGTGACGGTCACCCGTGTGGTGCTGAGCGCGCTCGCAATCTCCTGATGGGTGAGGCGAAGGTTGAGCCGAAGCCCGGCATCACAGGGTTCGCCAAAGTCCTTGGCGAGCAGCTCCAGAAAGCCCCGGACCCTTTCTTCAACGCGCCGCAACCCGAGCAAGGCAAGTAGCGACTCAGCCTGGCGATAACGGGCGGCCATCGCCTTGGCCAAGCCGAGCGCCAACTGGGGAGACTGCTCCAGCTCAGCCAAATGGCAACAGAGCAGATCACAATCGGTGGGCGCTACAGCCTCGTAGGCCACCACATTGGTGAAGGGTGCACCGAAGAGTTCATTGGGGCCCACAAGGCCCAGCACCAGTTCATCGCCATGCACCGACACCGCCCCCAGCTTCACCATGCCGCGAACCACAAACCAAACGCTGTTCTTCAGCAGGGGAACGAAACTTTTCGAGGTGACATGAACAACATTGCGATTGTCGTAGCTGCCATCAAGAAACGCCTTGAAACCCAGAGCTGTTGAACTCAGATCAGCGGACGGAGTGGCAAGCATATGGAATTCCGTGAATTCGGCAAAACTGTATTGAGGACAACATCGATTCCCAACAAAGAGCCGGGAGAGGTTCGGTTAAGAAAGCTCCAAAATTTATTTCAATTCCAATCATTCAGCACATAAAAAAGGCCCAAAACGGGCCCTTTGAAGTTTGGCTATTGAAATACATTCGAGCCAAGATTATTGACCGATCTTTTTCACAGCAGCCTTGGACTTAGCCAGAATGTCTCCCTTCAGTGGAACGAAACCCAGGGTAGGAGCTTTGTTCTGAGCGGCGTTGCCCAGCATGTAGTTGAAGGCGTCCTTCACCATCTTGGCATCCTTACCGTTGCCAGTTTTGTAGGCCAAGACCCAGGTGAGTGTTGCGATGGGGTAAGCACCTTTGGCGGTGGGG
>QCSL01000078.1 GCA_003209165.1 Synechococcus sp. AG-670-B23
TCGGCACGATGCTGATGTTCCAGGTGGTCGTCAACATCTTTATGACCATCGGCCTGGGCCCTGTCACAGGGATCCCCTTGCCCTTCCTCAGTTATGGGCGGTCAGCAATGGTGGTGAACTTCATCGCGCTCGGCCTCTGCCTGTCGGTGGTTCGGCAGAGCCGTCGCTCCTTGGCGCAACTTCGTTGACCGGGCCATCCTTCACCGACCTGCGGCAACTGCTCGCGCAGGACGTGCCCCAGGGACGCTGCGATGAGATTGGTGTCCGGCGGCTTTGGTGGGCTGCTCTGGAAACCCTGCAACAGGACCTGCTCGAGCGAGGCATTGAACGCGGAATCTGGCTGGCTGCCCCCCTGCCGGCCCTCTACGAACCGGAGTTGCTCAAACATTTGCAGGGATGGGTCTGGGCTCCAGATCAACTGGATCAACTGAGTCCGCATCCAACGGCACTGCCGGGACGGTCCAGCAACGATGAGCACGGCCCACTCCGGGGATTCCAACGCTTGTCCCTGCGCCCCGACGACGGGGATGACCCCCTGCTGCTGGTGATCACGCCCGAAGTCCAGGTGGCCCTTGCCTTGCATGGACCAGCCCAGAAGCGTCAGCTGCTGATGCGTTGCGACCCGGCAACGCTCAGCGATGTTCTGGTGCTGCTGGGAGGGCGGCTGGAGCACCAATCACCTGCGCAGGCCGAGCAGCTGCGCAAAGCGCTCGAATCGATCGGCTCCCTGCAGAGCAATGGAGTCTGGTCAGAACAGTTCTGGCCCCGTCTCACCGAGCGGCTCACTGGCACAGCCCCCGGACTGATGCTGCAACCCGTACAGGCCGAGCGTCCACCGGAAGCCCCCAGCCATGGAGATCTGAACTTGCTTGAAGCGATCACCCATGAGGTAAGAACCCCTCTAGCCACGATCAGAACACTTATCCGCTCTCTACTTAGACGCAAAGATCTAGCAGACGTGGTTGTGAATCGCCTTCGGCAGATCGATGTGGAATGCAGCGAACAGATCGACCGCTTCGGCCTGATCTTTCATGCCGCTGAACTTCAACGGGAGCCCAATGAAGCCAATCTGGCCCGCACGGATTTGCAGGCCATGCTGAGCGCCCTTTCACCCAGCTGGACGGAACAGCTGGATCGTCGCGGGATCTCCTTGGAGCTGGATCTCAACGCTGATTTGCCCGCGATCCTCAGCGACTCCCGGCGATTGGAACCGATGCTGGGGGGTTTGATCGATCGCAGCACTAGGGGGCTCCCTTCCGGCAGTCAGCTCACCCTTCACCTCCAGGCAGCGGGTCCGCGGGTGAAGCTGCAGCTGCATGTGGAGCATCCGAACAGAACCCAAGCCGCGGGAGCCGGCCCGGCTTCCAAGCGCGAGGACGTGGGGACCGTCCTGAGCTGGGATCCCAGCACCGGAAGCCTGCAGTTAAGCCAGGATGCGACCCGCCTGATGATGGCCAGCCTTGGGGGTCGCTATCAGCCCAGACGCGACCGCGACATCACCGTTTTCTTCCCCGTGCACACCTCCGGAGATTGATTCGTTTGTTGACGGGTGTGAAGGTTGCTTTCGGAGGTCAAAACAGGCCCTAATGACGGTGCTACTTTCCAGCCGTAACGGCAAGCGTGGATTCCTTCAGCCATGGCAGAAACGGCGTTGAACGGTCAACTTCCCCAGCACATCGCCAGCACTGGCGGCCTTCTGAATTCAGCGGAGACTGAAGAAAAATACGCAATTAGCTGGACCAGCAAAACAGAGCAGGCTTTTGAGCTCCCCACCGGCGGCGCCGCTTTGATGAACTCAGGCGAAAACCTTATGTATTTCGCCCGCAAGGAACAGTGCCTCGCCCTCGGCACCCAGCTGCGCACGAAATTCAAGCCCCGTATCGAGGACTTCAAGATTTACCGAATCTTCCCCGGTGGTGATACCGAGTTCCTGCATCCCAAAGATGGAGTTTTCCCCGAGAAGGTGAACGAAGGTCGTCCCATGGTGGGTCACAACCCCCGTCGCATCGGCGAAAACGTTAATCCGGCCAACATCAAGTTCAGCGGCCGCAACACCTTCGACGCCTGATCCATCAACACCGAGACCCGGAGGTCATGATCTGCGGGTCTCGGCTGCGATGATCAGGTCATGTTCAGTCCCGATCGCGACGCCTTTCATCAGGCGGTTTGCAGTGGTGCCAACCTGATTCCTCTGGCTCAGAGTTGGCCCGCAGATCTTGAAACACCCCTCACCACCTGGATCAAGGTGGGCGACGGAAGGCCTCCAGGTGTGCTGCTGGAGTCTGTCGAGGGTGGTGAAACATTGGGCCGTTGGAGTGTGATCGCCTGCGATCCCCTCTGGACGGCTTCAGCCCGAAACGATCGTCTTAGGCGCTATTGGCGCGACGGTCGAGAAGAGACGTTCAACGGCAACCCGTTTGAATCCCTGCGCGACTGCCTCGCGCCGTACTCCTGCGTCAACCTGCCGGGCCTACCGCCCTTGGGACAGCTCTATGGCGTTTGGGGCTACGAATTGATCCAGTGGATCGAACCCACTGTTGCGGTGCACCCCCGCGCTGCTGCCGATCCCCCGGATGGAATCTGGATGTTGATGGACGCGATCCTGATCTTTGATCAGGTGAAACGACAGATCACCGCCGTTGCATTTGGCGACCTTTCCAAAGGAGCTGATGAGGAGCTGGCCTGGCAGACCGCCATCGGACGGATCGAGGCCCTGCGCCAGCGGATGGATGCACCTCTACCAGCCGTCAAACCACTGACCTGGGACGCCAGAAGCAAAGACCTTCCCGCTGTGCGCTCCAACCGCAGCCGTGATGAATTCGAAGCCACCGTCGACACCGCTAAAGAACACATCGCAGCCGGCGATGTGTTCCAACTGGTGATCAGTCAGCGCCTGGAAACCGAGGTTCCTCAATCGCCCCTGGAGCTGTACCGCAGTCTGCGGATGGTGAATCCATCCCCTTACATGGCGTTCTTCGACTTCGGGGACTGGCAACTGATCGGCTCCAGTCCGGAGGTGATGGTTCAGGCCGAGCCAGCTGCCGATGGTATCCACGCCAGTCTGCGGCCTATCGCTGGAACACGTCCCCGCGGAGCCACGCCCTTAGAGGATCGTGAGCTGGAAGCTGATCTACTGGCCGATCCCAAAGAACGCTCTGAGCACGTGATGCTGGTTGATCTGGGCCGCAACGACCTTGGCAGGGTCTGTCAGCCCGGAAGCGTGACGGTGCAAGACCTGATGCTGATCGAGCGCTACTCCCACGTGATGCACATCGTCAGCCAAGTCGAAGGACGCCTGGGGCCGACGCAGGATGTATGGGATCTGCTGATGGCGGCTTTCCCTGCCGGCACCGTCAGCGGCGCGCCGAAAATCCGAGCCATGCAGCTCATCCACGCGCTTGAGCCCGATGCGCGCGGCCCCTATTCCGGGGTCTACGGATCCGTTGATCTGGCCGGGGCCCTCAACACGGCCATCACGATCCGAACCATGGTGGTGCAACCCCGCAATGGCGGGGGATGCCGGGTCAAAGTGCAGGCCGGAGCTGGCGTTGTCGCCGATTCACAACCGACGGCAGAGTTCGAAGAAACCCTAAACAAAGCCCGAGGAATGTTGACAGCACTGGCGTGCCTGAATCCAGCTGAATGACAGCACACATTCTTCTGCTGAAAGGCTTCGAGGTTGAACTGTTCACCGGTCGAACCAACGGAGCAAACGTTGGCGTCTCTCAGGACGTGGCCAGGGAATTGCCTGGCTTCGTAACAGAACCGGACTGTCGCAACCTTGAATACGTCACCGAACCGATCCGGGACTACACCGAACTCCCCGAGGCGCTGCTTGCTCCCCGACGGACGCTGCGACACTGGCTGCTGGCGCGAGGTCTGACGCTTCTACCCGGGAGCACCATGAGCCTGGGAGACAGCAACCGGTTCGAACGCTCCGACCCGGGCAACGCCTATCACTCCCTGATTGAACAGCTGTACGGCACCAGAGTCGTCACGGCCAGCATTCACATCAACCTCGGGATCACAGATCTCGACTGGTTGTTTGCAGCGGTCCGGCTCGTGCGCTGTGAAGCGGCATTGCTGCTTGCCCTGAGTGCCAGTTCTCCTTTTTTAGACGGGAGCAGCACCAGCAATCACTCCCAGCGATGGCGTCAATTCCCCCTGACGCCCCCAGCGGTTCCCCTGTTTCGAGATCACGAGCACTACATCCACTGGGTGGAAGAGCAACTGGCCACGGGTGCTATGCGCAACGAACGTCACCTTTGGACGTCCGTTCGGCCCAATGGTCCGCGACGCCCCTACGACCTCAACCGGTTGGAGTTGCGGATCTGCGATCTGGTCACCAATCCCCATGAGCTGCTGGCGATCACCTGCCTGCTGGAGCTGCGGTTGCTGGCCCTTAGAGACAATATGGAGACCCTCGATCCGCTCTGCAGCAGCTCTTTCTCCGCCGATGAACTGGCTCAGCTGGCCGACAGCAACGACGACGCCGTGGCTCAATCCAGCCTGAACGCTGAACTACGGCATTGGCAGGACGGCCGTGCGATCAGCTGCAGAGCCTGGCTGGTGGAGCTGCTTGATCAACTGGCTCCCCTGGCCGAATCGCTCCAGCTCAGCGCTTGCTTAAAGCCTTTAGATGCACTCCTCGCCAATGGCAATCAGGCCATGCGCTGGGAAGCGGCGCATGGCCAGGGCCAATCCATCAAAGACCTGCTTCAGGAGGGAATCCAACGAATGCAGCAGGAGGAACGCATCTCCACCGGGGAAGCCTGTTTGGGATGATCATGTCGAGTCCGTCGCAGCGTGGAGACTTCATGCCCGAGTCCACCACCCATGTCTCCGACCACGAGACAGCATGCTTGAACGGTGGCGGATCCGGAGCAGGGCAGCTTCTTCAGCACCGCTTGGATCTGATTGAAGACCTCTGGAAGACGGTGCTGCGCAGTGAGTGCCCACCAGAGCAAAGCGAACGTCTGCTGCG
>QCSL01000079.1 GCA_003209165.1 Synechococcus sp. AG-670-B23
GGCTTATTGAGAACGCACTAAATAGTGTGTACCCCTTGATCTTTCAAAAGCATTGTGCTTGAAAGGATCTCAAGGATACACACTATTTTCAGGTACTAGTGGTGGCAACATCGTGGGAGTTCAAGTCTCCCCATCCGCACTAACTTTGTCGGTAAACAGATTCCGACATCATGATCGTCCTTGAAATCACCAATGCTTCGGAAGTTGTTGCTTCCAAGGTTGGAAAGTTCATTGAGGCTCTGACCCCTGACTCCATCGACCACGCGACTGTCGAGGATCAGGTAATCAAAAAATTAATTGAAAACCTTGCGGCGGAAGGCATCAAAGGTGAAATCGCAGCCATCAATGGTCTCGAGCTCAATGGTGAAAATTTGAGCGTTCAAAAGGGTTTGAAAGTGCGCAAACACGCCGCGTTCTGAGGCTTTCTCTGGATTCCTTCTCCCCCCTGATCAGCAGCCGACGCAATTCCCTGGTCAAGCGTCTGCGAAACCTGGCCACTCGTGCGGGGCGTGAGGCAGAGGGGCTGTTGCTGCTCGAGGGCACCCACCTTTTGCAAGAAGTTCTCAGGCAGGGAAACCTGCCCGGGGAAATCATCGCGACCGAGGCTTGGCTGCAAGGCCATCCTTCCTTGGTTAAACGATGTTCCCAGGCGAGATGGCGGATCGTCACCGATGAGGTGTTGCGGGCTGCTCTCACGACGGTCACACCCGATGGCGTCGCATGCCTTAACCCCATGAGTGCTCTGCCCACAGTCGTGTCAAAGCTGGATTTCCTTCTAGTTCTTGATCGGATTCAGGATCCGGGAAATCTAGGCACCTTGTTGCGAACGGCACTGGCCGCTGATGTCAATGCGGTCTGGATGGGGGCTGGCGTCGACCCCCTGGGCACGAAGGTATTGCGGGCTTCTGCCGGTGCACTGCTTCAACTGCCGCATCAACGCTTTGGCCCGAGCGAAGCAATGGCGATCTCGTTGCTTCAGCAAGAACTAAAGCAGCTGGTGGCGTTGGGTGTGCAGGTTGTGGGCACCCTGGTGCCCGATCCGATAGGGGTGGATCCTCCCGCTCCCTATTGGGATCTCGATTGGACGCTGCCGACGGCGCTGGTATTAGGAACCGAGGGTGCAGGCCTGCACCCTGATCTGCAGGCCTGCTGTACCCATGCTGTCACGCTTCCCCACAGCTCACGGGTTGAATCCCTGAATGTGGCGTCTGCCGCTGTTCCTCTCCTCCTGGAGCGGCGAAGAGCGACAATGACTGCCACATCGCAGCAGTTCGGGTGAGCGACACCAGCTTCGACTTCGACGTCATTGTTATTGGAGCCGGCTATGGCGGCTTCGATGCTGCCAAACATGCCTCCGAGCACGGCCTGAAGACGGCGATCGTTGAATCCCGCGACATGGGCGGCACCTGTGTGAACCGGGGCTGCGTTCCCTCCAAGGCACTGTTGGCCGCCAGTGGAAAAGTGCGGGAACTGGCCGACGACAAGCACTTGTCGAGCTTCGGAATTCATGCCGCTCCGGTGCGGTTCGAGCGGCAGAAGATCGCTGATCACGCCAATCAGCTGGTCCAGACTATCCGCACCAACCTCACCAAAACCCTTGAAAGGGCTGGGGTGACGATCCTCAGGGGGCATGGCCGTCTGGAGGGCAATCAGAGGGTAGGGCTGCGGGAGCCCAGCGGGGTCGACAGGGTTCTGACCGCCAAGGACGTCATCATTGCCACAGGTTCCGATCCCTTTGTGCCGCCCGGCATCGAAACCGATGGCCGCACGGTATTTACCAGTGATGAGGCTATTAACCTTGAATGGCTCCCCCGCTGGATCGCAATCATTGGCAGCGGTTACATCGGCCTTGAATTCGCTGATGTTTACACCGCCCTGGGTTGTGAAGTGACGATGATCGAGGCCATGGACAAGGTGATGCCCACCTTTGATCCCGACATCGCCAAAATCGCCGGTCGCCATCTGATTGATGGTCGCGATATCGACGCTCGCTCCGGTCTGCTCGCCCGCAAGGTCACCCCGGGCTGTCCTGTGCAAATTGAACTGGCTGATTTCAACAGCCGTGAACTCGTGGAGACCCTCGAGGTGGATGCCGTTCTGGTGGCGACGGGGCGCGTTCCCAGCAGCAAAGGCCTCAACTTGGAGTCGTTGAATGTGGAGATGAACCGCGGCTTCATCCCGATCGACGACGCGATGCGGGTCTTGGTCAACGACCAACCGGTGCCACATCTCTGGGCCGTGGGAGATGTGACCGGCAAGCTGATGCTGGCCCACACCGCTGCTGCCCAAGGCACCGTTGCTGTGGACAACATCCTTGGCCATTCGCGCGAGATCGACTACCGCAGCATTCCGGCAGCCACCTTCACCCATCCCGAAATCAGCTCTGTTGGTCTGACTGAAGCGGATGCCAAAGCTTTGGCAGAGAAGAATGGGTTCCAGCTCGGATCCGTTCGCAGTTACTTCAAGGCCAATTCGAAAGCTCTGGCTGAACTGGACAGCGACGGCCTAATGAAGCTGCTCTTCAACAAGAACAATGGTGAAGTGTTGGGGGCCCACATCTACGGCCTTCACGCCGCCGACCTGATCCAGGAGGTGGCCAATGCCGTTGCCCGACGTCATAGCGTGCGTCAGCTCGCCACCGAAGTGCATACCCACCCGACCCTCAGTGAGGTGGTGGAGGTCGCTTACAAGCAGGCTGCCGCTCAGGTGGCCGCTTAAACCCGCCCAGCTTTTTCCCCTGTTTCATGGAGATCCGCCGTCGTCCCCCCAATCCCAAGGTGCGAGTGGCCCATCTTGAATATGCGGTGCCCCATGACGAGGAGGAGCCGCGTCACATCCTCGAAAAAATCGTCTGGGAAAAAAATCGTGAGATCGATGTCGCGCGCGACAAGGTTCCTCTCGACAACCTGAAGCACCAGATTGCCAAGCTTCCCCCCACGAACGATTTCCTTGGGGCGCTTAAGGCGGCCGCCAAGAAACCGGCGGTCATTGCTGAGGTGAAAAAAGCGAGCCCCAGCAAAGGAGTGATCCGTGAGGATTTTGACCCAGTTGCTATTGCCACGGCCTATGCCGCTGGCGGTGCAAGCTGCCTCTCAGTGCTCACCGACAAGACGTTTTTCCAGGGGGGCTTCGATGTCTTGGTGGAGGTGCGTCAGGCCGTCGAGCTGCCGCTGCTCTGCAAAGAGTTTGTGCTGAGTCCGTATCAGCTGTTTCAGGCCCGGGCGGCCGGAGCTGATGCGGTGTTGCTGATCGCTGCCATCCTGTCGGATCAGGATCTTCGTTATCTCAACAAGGCCGCAGCGGCACTGGGCCTCGCGGTGTTGGTAGAGGTTCACGACGCCACCGAAATGGACCGCGTGCTCAGCATTGGTGGGTTCCCGTTGATCGGGATCAACAACCGTGATCTCACCAGCTTTGAGACGGATCTGGCCACAACCGAGCGTCTGTTGATCGACTTCAACGACCGGTTGAAGCAGCAGGGGGCACTGCTGGTGAGTGAATCGGGTCTGTTCAGCCGGTCCGATCTCGATCGGGTTCAAGCCGCCGGTGCGGGAGCTGTGCTGGTGGGGGAAGCCCTGATGCGGCAGGCAGATGTTGAAGCAGGTCTGGTGCAGCTGATCCAGTCCGGTTAAAGCCGTTGCCGTTTCACTGCTGATGCAGAATTGCGACATTCAGGGGGTTCTTTGTGCTGATTAGCCTTTTGACAGGAGTAGCAGCCGGGGCCGTTCATGTGGTGGGTGGTGCTGATCACCTGGTGGCGATGGCGCCCTTCTCCCTGAACAAGCCCCTGGCTGCCTTGCGTCACGCTCTTGCTTGGGGTGCCGGTCATTCCGCCGGAGTTGTCGTTTTGGCGTTGATCGCCATTGGTCTAAAAGACCTCGCCCATGTGGAGGCCATGTCGTCCTGGGCAGAATTTTTGGTGGGTTTGGCCCTGTTGGTGGTGGGTGCCCTGGCCGTGCGCACCGCCTTCGGATTGGAACTGCACACCCATAAGCACCGCCATGACGGTGCTGCCTCAGAGCATCGTCATCTTCACCTGCATGTGCGTGGCGCCAGCAACCACAGTCGCCACGTCCATGCCTCCTCCGGCCTGGGCCTACTGCATGGACTGGCGGGGGCCAGTCACCTGCTTGCAGTTATCCCTGCCCTGGCGCTGCCGCCCCATGCAGCAGTTGGCTACCTGGTGGCGTACTTGATTGGATCTATCGCAGCCATGGTGGCCATGGTGTCTATGGTGTCGTTCCTGACTTTCCGCAGCGGTGCCCGGCTGATCCCCTTCCTTATTGGCGGTACAGGAACTCTTTCGATCATCACCGGGGCCTTCTGGCTCCAGAAGACTTCACTGGCCTTGTTTTGACCACCTGCGCGGGAGCCGACCCACCACCTCACCGATCAATAGGTTTGTCGCCACCGGGCCGAGTTGGCGGCTGTCGGTGCTATCAGCTGGGTTATCTCCCAGCAACCAAAGCCCCGTCTGGTCCAACTTGTTCAGGCGTTTGATCAGGCGAAGCTTGCTTCTTTGGGGATGCCATGTCACAACCACGGATCCCAAGCGAA
>QCSL01000080.1 GCA_003209165.1 Synechococcus sp. AG-670-B23
GGTGGCGGTTATCGCGGTGGCGGTGGTGGTGGCGGTGATCGCTCCTCCGGTGCACGGGGATGGGAAGACCGCAGCTATGGAGCTCGTGACAACGCAGGTGAGGGCAATGCCTACGACGAAAGCCGCAGCCGTCGTCGCCGTGGATCCTCCAGTGGCGGTGGCGACGACTATTCCGGTTATGGCGGTGCTGAGGGCTGACGCCAGCTCTTCATCAGAGTCCTGCGTCCTTCAGCTGCTGTCCGGCTTTAAGTAGGACGTCAAGATCAGCATCGGGGTGCTGGGCTTTTTCCCCCAGCTCCCGGCGCCAGTGCCTCGCACCACGGACGCCTTCCACGAGTTGCACCAGGTGACGGCAGAGGTCCCATAGCCGGCCCCCTCGCTCCAGATGAGCGGCAGCATGGGGAAGCAGACCATTCACGACGTCTGACGCGAGGATTTGGCGTGATTGCTCCCCGAAAATCAAGGCATCGATGCTGCTCCAGCGCAGGGGATGGCTGTAGGCCGCCCGTCCCACCATGACGCCATCGCATCCTCCCAGCGCCTCAAGGCACTCTTCAGGGGATTCCAGCCCCCCGTTGAGTTCAATCACCAGATCGGGGCGGCGTTGTTTAAGAGCCACCACGCGGTCGTGCTGCAGCGGAGGAATCGTTCGGTTCTGCTTGGGATCTAGGCCCTCCAGCCAGGCTTTACGGGCATGAACTGCGAAGCGGCTGGCCCCCGCCAGCGCCACCCGATCCACGAAGTTCGTCAACAGTGCGTCGCTGTCGAGATCGTCAATGCCGATCCGATGCTTCACGGTCACGGGGAGTCCCCCTGCGTTCACCATGGCTTCCACGCAGCGGGCGACCAGATCCGGTTCCGCCATGAGGCAGGCCCCGAAATTTCCAGCCTGTACCTTCTGGCTGGGGCAACCCACATTGAGGTTGATTTCGTCGTAGCCCCAGTCCTGAGCCAGTCGTGACGCTTCGGCCAGGAGGGCTGGATTGTCTCCCCCCACCTGCAGGGCGATGGGATGTTCCACAGGATCGAAATCCAACAACTTGTTGCGTCGTTTGCTGTGGTGCAGCGCCTTGGCCACAACCATTTCGCTGTAGAGCAGGGCCCTGCGGCTGATCTGCCGCATAAGCACCCGGAAGTGGCGGTCGGTGCAATCCAGCATCGGCGCAACACTGAAGCGGTAGGCAGCGGTGGATCCGGAGACAGTCATCAATCCATTAGAACCGCTTTCGATTCCCGCTTCAGCATCGATGAGCTCGAGTGCCGTCGTTTTGTCCCGTCGATCGCTGTTGTTGGCGGTAATGGCAGGGGTTTTTGGCAGTCTCTGGAGACCTCAGCCTGTGTTGGCGGCGTCCAAAGCTGGCGATCCCTCATGGGATCTAACTGCAGACCAATGGCGTGAGCGGTTGTCTCCCCAGGCATATGACGTGTTGCGCAATGAGGGGACCGAACGCCCATTCACTAGTTCTCTCAATGGGGAGAAGCGTTCCGGCACTTATCACTGCGCCGGTTGTGACGCACCGTTGTTTTCCTCTGAAGCCAAATTCGACAGCGGCACCGGCTGGCCCAGCTTCTGGCAGCCCTTGGATGGTGCCATCGCCACGAAAGTAGATTTCAAATTGATCCTGCCGCGCACGGAATACCACTGCAGCCGTTGTGGTGGGCACCAGGGCCATGTGTTCAATGACGGACCTCGACCCACCGGCAAGCGCTATTGCAACAACGGTGTCGCTCTCCGCTTCCAGCCCGCTTAATCTGATCGTCGTTGGCGGTGGTCCTGCCGGATATATGGCAGCAATTACCGCTGCCGAGCAAGGGGTTCGGCAGGTGCTGGTGCTGGAAGGTACCCCTGAGCCGCTCCAGAAGGTGCGCATCAGCGGTGGCGGTCGCTGCAACGTGACCCATGCTTGCTGGGACCCCCGTGAATTGGCTACCCATTACCCCCGAGGCAGTCGACCCTTGCGGGGTCCCTTCAGTCGATTCGCCTGCGGGGATGCGATCTCCTGGTTTGACGAGCACGGGCTCACCCTTGTGGAGGAACTCGATGGACGGATGTTTCCTCAGCAGAACCGTTCTGAGGCGGTGATCCAGTGCTTGCAGAAGGCGGCAAGGGCGGCAGGTGTACAGCTGCGCACCAAGGCGATGGTCCAGCAGGTGCGCGTTCAATCCGAGCGGGGGTTTGTGCTGGAGGGCCGCGGCCTTGAACCTCTCAATGGCCGCTGCTTGATGCTCTCCACGGGGGGGCATCCCAGTGGCCGAAAACTGGCGGAAGCACTTGGCCATCAGGTGGTGCCGCCCGTGCCATCGCTGTTCAGCCTCACCCTGCAGGCGCCGGCCCTGACGGCTTGCAGTGGCATTGCCATCGATGATGTGGGTCTTGATCTCAAGCTGGGCAACGCGCGTTTCCGCCAGACCGGGCGGGTGCTGATCACTCACCGTGGTCTGAGTGGTCCTGCCACGCTGCGCCTCTCAGCCTTTGCGGCTCGGGCTCTGCATGAGAGCCATTACAAAGGTGAGCTGAAAGTGGATTGGAGTGCAGGTTTAGGTCGTCAAGGGGTGGAGCAGCGGCTGCAGCAGTGGCGCCAGGAGCAGGTCCGGCGAACCCTTTCAGCAGCGAAGCCCTTCGAGCATCTGCCGCGGCGACTGTGGCAAGCCTTTTTGACCATGGCTGGGGTGGAGGCAGAGCGCCGTTGGACCGATCTGCCGATCAAGGCGGAGCGTCAATTGGTGGAACTGCTCTGCGCGCAGAGTTTGTCGATCAAGGGACGCGGGCCCTTCGGGGAAGAGTTTGTCACTGCCGGCGGTGTCGCCTTGGGGGACATCAACCTGGCCACGATGGAGAGCCGTCGCTGCCCAGGTCTTTACCTGGCTGGTGAACTGCTGGATGTGGACGGGGTCACCGGCGGTTTTAACTTTCAGGCCTGCTGGAGCGGCGGTTGGCTGGCGGGTCAGGCCATCGCTGCAGTAGTTAATGGATCTGATCAAAAACGGTGAACATCGGCAGACAAATCGTCAGCAGGATGGATCCCACGATTCCTCCGACCACCACAATCATCTCGGGCTTGAGCATCGACGTGAGGGCTTTGACCGTCGCCCCGACTTCGTCTTCGTAGAAGTCCGCCAACTTGCTTGAGCATCTTGTCCAACTCAGCGGTTTCCTCGCCGATGGCGAGCATGTTCAGAGCCATGTTCGGCAGCACTTTTTGGCAGATGAGAGCGTTGCTGAGGAGCACCCCTTCTTGAACCATGCTCCGCCAGACAAGGATGGCATCGGAAATGATTGAGTTGCCTGCGGTTTCGCTCGAGATCTCCATGGACATCAGGATCGGCACACCAGCCCGCGTGAGCGAACTGAACATCCGGCAGAACTGAGCTGACGCCGTCATCAGGATCAGTTCGCCGAAGAGTGGCAGTTTCAACACCATCCGCCCTACCTCTTCCAGCGTGGTCTCGCCCTTTCTCGCTAGTTCCAGGCTGTAACCCAGCAACGTCACCAACCCCGATTCCAGGGCCAGTTGGCGAATTACATCGGTGCTGGCGCCCTTGGAGATGGCGCTGGCCATCTCCTCCTGAATCTGCAGAACTTCCTAGACCCCGACACGTCCCATGTAACCGCTTCCTTGGCAGAAGGAGCAGACCAGTTCGGTGGGATTGTGATGGTGGGCCTTAAAGAAGGTGACATTTGCCTCGCGGCTGGCGATCAGCCCGAAGCGGCCCAGCTCTCTTTCATTCGGCCGGTAGGGCTCGTGGCAGTGAGGGCAGACCCTCCGCAGCAATCGTTGCGACACGATCCCAATCAAGTAGGCCTACACCATGAAGGGCTCAACGGCCATTTCGACCGTGCGGGCAATGGTGTTGGGGGCATCCTTGGCGTGCAGGGTGCTGAGCACCAGATAACCGGTCAGGGCAGTTTCAATGGCGGTTTTGGCGGTTTCGAGATCACGCGTTTCTCCCATCAGCAGTACGTCCGGGTCTTGGCGCATGAAGGCGCGCAGTGCCGTGACGAAGTCGAAGCCCTTTTCTCGGTTCGCCTGGCATTGGGTGATACCTGGCAGGGTGTATTTAATTGGGTCTTCCACCGTGGAAATGTTGATGCCCGGTTCGTTGCGCTCGTCGAGAAGTGAATAGAGGGTGGTCGACTTGCTGTAGCCAGTTGGTCCAGTGACCAGGATAATTCCGAAAGGTTTGGATCCCAGCTCTCTGACCAGGGCCAAGGCGACGGGATCGCTGATCAGCTTGTCCAGCCCCAGTTGGGTCTATCTGCTGTCCAGCAGGCGCAGACAGACCTTTTCGCCGAAGCGACTGGGTAGGATTTTGAAGCAGAATCAACCACCCGGTCGCCGTATTTGCGGCGAATGAGGCCCT
>QCSL01000081.1 GCA_003209165.1 Synechococcus sp. AG-670-B23
TAGTCGTTAGCGTTGTCGAAATCACAGGATTTTTTGCTGTAGTCATAAGCCGAGATGGGCGCAAACCCTTCCCCGTCTTTGACGTACCAAAACGCAGCATTGAGATCAGGCTCGGCTGCACTTTTGAAGCCGGCCTGCAATAAGCCCGTCAGGCTTTAACCGGTGCTGATGCATTGGATCAGAGTGTTGCAGAGAATCCGTTTTGACGCAGATACCTAATTCCGCGGTATTTCAGAGAAGGAGTGGCGTCCGCTGCCTTGAAGGCTGTCTCTAGACGCAGAACAACTGCCTCTTTTTTTGCAGTTGTCTTGTTCACTGGTGCAAATGCTGAACCGTTCCAATACAACGAAGTCATCACAGCTCCTGCGGAGCCCAAGCCCCCGTTCCATGGCTTGGATCGAGCTGCGCCCCGCAAAAGCAAGGTGAACGTTTGGTAGCGGTGGCTACAACCCCTTCTAACTCTGCTGGAGGACGCTGTGCAACATCGACCAGGGAATCCACATCAATACCCTGACAACGGTGCGTCCTGTGACCTCCGAATCCCTTCTGGTCAACGCCCAGGCCCATCATTCGATTCATCTGGGCTACTGCACCGACTAAATAGGCGTAGTTGCACGCGATATATGGCCGAGGGGGCTTGTAGCGTGAATATTTACACGTCCCTCTTCACAGCATGTGTGGCATGGCTATGCCTCAGTTGGCATGGGTGAACATGGAAACCTGCTGCTCGTCCCCAGTTCCGAAAAACTTCTCCAATCGCCTTTCGAGAAAGATGTCACTTTCCGCGTTGGCTCGGAAATACGTAGCTGTCAACTTCGCCGAGGCCAAGAGCAAAAAAGCCCGAGCGTGACATCGGAACTCTCTTTCGTGATTCCCTAAATGCTTCAACACCTCCTCCTTGGACGTTGGGCATCAACTGAGCCTCAGTGAGCTTTAGCTTTTGTCAGGAGTAATAAAAGTCGTATAACTGTATGAGTCACCGCACAGGAGGGAGGGGCAACTATCGCCAGCCGGTTTTCAGCATCTTGTCCCACGCCTCGATCGCGTTGTGCCGAAGCATCCTTCTGCGGGTTTGCGGCACTAGTGGACCAGGGGGAACACAGCTGTAAGTCGCACCGCCACCCATTGCGGGCGGTCCGTAGCTGAGTCGGCTTAGAACTGACAAAGCAGCTGCTGCTCTGCACTCACCAGCCAATCCTTACTACCCGGTTTCTCCGGCGGGGGATTGGTGGCGCAATCCTTGTTCGGCATGGGGTGGAGTCTGCCTAAAACGCTCGGCACACGGATCTGGTGCAGGGAAACCATTGATGTGGGTGGAGGAGCATAAGGGTGGGTTTTTTATCGCAACGGTCGGCGGGTTAGGGACGGAGTGATGCAAGTTCTCGACTGATCAGATCCCAGGGGTCTAGCCAGATGGGGGATGCGAAGCCCGCTGAATCAATCCCTCAGTTGGTTACAGACTCACTCCCAGGTGCCGACCCAGCAGCCTGTCCAGCTCTTCCATGGTCAGGAACGGCTCATTCAGTCTTCAAGAGCCCACAGACTGCTGTTCAGAGGGTTTTATGCAAGCCAGCGAGTGATCACGGTACCTTCATAAACATGACCAGAAGCTTCAACAATCGGCTTTGTCTCTGGGTTCGTAAAGATGTTATAGAGGACGTCTTCGGGTCCTTGAAACATCACTGTCGCTCTTTGAGCGTCGTCTTTGCAGACACCGATAAAGAAAGTCTTGACTCCCATCTCGGCAAACATCGCTTGCTGATCAGGCGCATTCATATGTGCACGATATTCCTCAAAAGTGTTGCTGAGTTTGAAGTCCAGAACAGTTGTCTCAGTCATGGCTTAGGGCACGTTTATTTGCTACAGACATCTTTTAGCCCGAATCTGGAGCCCTGCCTATATCATCGCCCAGAGCTTGCACTTCTTGTTTTTGATTGAGAAAATCATCGCAAATTGAATTAACTTCATGCAATAAAGACTTTTGCTCATTGGGACTGCATGGAGTAGAAATGCCTTTTCTTGCCTTGATCGACAGCATCTCTCCAAAATTATTTGTTATTATACATTTGTCCTTGCCGGTAATATCTCTATAGATTTGTTGGTTGAGCGTACCGCCATGGTCTCTCCACAACTCACACTTTAGGGCTTTAACCCCGTTATCGGACAAACGGTCACATCCAAATAACCAGGGTATAAGAAGAAATGGCAGAAGATATTGTTTCAAGCGGAAAATGAACCTGTTTTTTCATTTCTAGCACTGAGGAACAGTATTTACAACGCTTCTTCAGGTGCTCACCCTGCTGCCCCCCCACTTGTCCGTCAGCTGTGACGCAGCATCAGTTGGCGGCACACCATCAACAATCAGTTTTAGAGCCTCATTGCGGCGTCGAACGCGTTGCTACCGGGTGGTGATTGCCATGGAGTGAATATTTCTGTTGATTTAATTCTGCCAAACATTGATGCAATTTTGTAAATGCTTGACCTCGGTAATTTCTATTTCGTATTAAATGCAAGGCATGGATGGCATAGAACGTGATAAGCATGATGCGCTATCAGTTCAATCGACGCGATGAGACCAACAACATCATCAGGTCGATCATCCGCATCCACGGGCACCAAAACAAAAACATCCTTGTTCGACTCCGTACGCTTTGTGGTCAGGATTACTTGGCTTATTCAGCCCCAAGCAACCTTCTACGTGCGCATGGGAGCGGGAGTGCCGCCGGTAGCCCCGAAGTGGCGGCCACCACGGTGCGGCTGCTGCTAGCCCAACTGACCTGGAACAGCAAACGGTCTGCTGGGGGTGATTGGGCTGGATCGCCTCGACGTGGAGTTGGCCACCAAAAAGTTGCAGTCAGTGGCCGCTGGCCCAGCACAACACCGATTACGACAAATCACTTTGACCTACTGAACCTTTGACCTCAGCCGTCCCAAACCAGACCAGCCATGGGTTGTTCTTCCGATGCCTTCACAGCAATGACGGCGCCAGGGGTTGAACAGCAACAAATGAGGGCCATGGCAACACGCGCTCCAACCCTCCACGAGACTACTCAACACAGCATTGGCTTAATGCTGATTTGGTCTTTCATCGCAGTCACTGTTGTGGTGACAGCTTTCCCCTTCTTAGCCGTCTTCCATTAACGGAGGGGTTGGCCAAAAAAGTCAGCGGACGGGTGGGTGGCATGGCCGCCAGCCCATCTTTTTCATGGTGTTCCAAGCCTCAATCGCGTTGTGCCGCAGCATCCGTCTCCGGGTCAGCGGCACAGGTGGGCTGGGCGGAACCCAGCTGTAGGTACGCACCGCTACCCATTCGGCATGGACGGTGGATGCGTCTGGCTTGAACTGCACCACTTTCTGCTGCTGATCGTTCATGAGCCAGCCCTCACCGCCAGGCTTGGCGGGATTGTCCTTGTAGCGGGGGCCTTCCTTGAACATGAAGACAACCTAAGGAGACGACCCTCAGCCCCGGGGTGGAGATAGCCGTCAGCGCAATTACGACACCACACTGTGGGTATGAAACGACTCCTCCTACCCCCGATCCTCCTGCTATCCGCTAGCGCGGCTAGCTCGCAGAGCGTTTTCCTGAAGTGCACTTATGACTACCCCCATAAAGATGGGCACACGGTGACCGGCATTCACGAGTTCTCGATCAATGCTGCAGCCGATTCAATTTCGTGGACCGATGGTGGAAACACGATGAAGCCAATCACAAAAGGGGCGTTGGTCGTCTCCGGCGATTCTTACTACGGGGTTTTCGAGGACAACATCAAGACCACCAAAGTGCAGATCAGCAGAGTCAACGGCATTTTCAAGATGGAAAGGATCTACGGGCCTGTAAATTCCATTGAAGAAAGAGGACTTTGCTCGCAAGCTGTTGCTCCAAAGGTAATGTTGTAAGCAGCACCTTTTGACGGAAATCCGCTTACGCAGAAGGTCTATTACTTAGGGAGACAAGCCTTGGTCAGAGTCGAGCTTCGTGCCGCAAAGATTCCCAGCCTCCTAGGAATCATTGCTGACCACTATTGGCTGTTGCTATTTCATGCCGCTGAAGACAGCCAGCTTCAGGAATGTGACAGATGGGAAGTGTGGCAACAAGCCAACCAGAACGAATCTTGCTGGGGGCATCTTCACAAGAACCTTCTGGATCCCTATGAGGGAGTTGGCAATGGTTTATCTAAACTAATTCAACAATGGGCAGATGAAGAGGCTGTCTCAATAATTAAAAAAGTAGAATCATCTCCACAAAACTATCCATTCATCAATAAGTACAGATACTGGCCTGGCCCAAATAGCAACACATTTGCCCAGTGGATAGTCCGAGACAAGACAAAACTAGGCGTCAGAGC
>QCSL01000082.1 GCA_003209165.1 Synechococcus sp. AG-670-B23
AACCAGCACGGCGCTCGTGGCCCAGGGCCTGCAAAATCAAAGAACCTGACACATTGATTCTGCCATTCTCAGCGCACTGGCGAGCCCTAGCGAACAAGGCTTCCGCTGCTAATTCGTGGTCCTGACGTTGTTGAGCAGCCGTCTCAGATTGTTTTGTTTTCGTAAGCGTCAGGGTCAACGTTCGAGTTACCTTCTTAAAAATATTAGCTTTGATTGATATTTAGACCACCCCCAAAATTACTGACCCCGTTGCTGAGCAACAATCCAGTCGGATGATGAGCTTCAGAGTCAGGTGCCGGGTTCTTCTGCGTTGCCCCCCAGATCGGCAATTCGATCGCGCAGCTGAGAGCAACGACGTTGATCGCCTTTTGCTTCAGCGAGGGCCAATGCGAACTCGAGCTTCTCCAGCTGATGACCTCCTTCTAGGAAGCCTGACCGGGTCCAAATGGTCATGCCATGCAAAGTGCGAGAAGCACAGACATTGGAGGCAGGGATGGTGAGCGACATAGTTGTCTTTCTTTTTATTTTGGCACCGCGCGCCACCCCTGTGCGACATCGCGGCTTGTCTCTGTTTCCTCCTACTGACCCCAGGAATCGTTCTGGGAGGACCCTTCAGGCATTTCAGCTTCTGAAATTGGAGCTGTGCTGTCCAAAAGCTCACGGGTTTCCTTCAACAGGGCTTCAACTCCTTCGAGCGTTGAGATCTCTTCGTCCGGAACAGCATTCAAATCCTTCTGCTGCTGGCGCAATTGGAGCTCAAGCGCTTCCTGACGCTGTTCCAGTTTCACCAAGCGCTGCGATAGAGCCGTAATGGTTTGAGCGAGATCTTCCGCAGTGCGGGTGATCCGAAAGGACACGGAGGACGTCATCACCGAAAAGCTGGTGGTTGCGCTGATGACAACACAGGAGCGCCGCTGTCTCAAGATCAAGCTGACATGACGCGATCGAGACCGATGCCTTCTTTGGCAACGCTGACGCTGTACCTGCTGGCTGGAACCGCCATCGGACTGCTGGCTCTGCTCAGCGGAATTCCCGCTGCACCTCTTGCAGGAGCCCTAGTGGGTGCTGGCATCGTCAGCATGAGCGGCCAACTGGAACCAGCCACATGGCCACCGGGAACGCGCACGGTTCTTGAGATCGGCATCGGCACCGTTATCGGAACTGGCCTGACGCGAGCGTCCTTGGAACAACTGCAACTCCTCTGGAGACCAGCGGTTTTGATCACCCTGGCGCTGGTTCTGACAGGACTGGTCGTCGGCCTCTGGACCAGCCGCTTGCTCGGCATTGATCCCGTCGTGGCCTTGCTGGGCGCTGCCCCGGGTGGCATCAGTGGCATGAGCCTTGTCGGCGCAGAATTCGGCGTCGGCGCTGCGGTGGCCGCCCTCCATGCCGTTCGGCTGATCACAGTGCTGCTGGTGCTGCCGTTGGTGGTGCGACTGATTGTCCCCTCGACAGCCGGAAGCTGATCGATACCTTGGGGCCAATCCACAGCTGACGTCATGGGTCCCATCAGGTCATCGCTGGTTATGTCCGCAGCGGCCCTGATCGGCTCTCTGAGCAGCGTTACCCCCGTCCTGCAAGCGGCCGAACTCACAGAAGAGAAGGGCGCCAAGATTTATTGCTACATGCGTTCAAGCGGCAACGACCATGAGGTCAGCTGGAATGCCGCTTACGCCGTGATCAAACGCCAGCGAAGTGGCTTGTTCAAAACATCCCCGGAACATGCCTCGGTGATGATTACGGAATCCGTCGTCAACGACCCCGGCAATTTCCCCGACTGTGGCCAGTTCCTTGGTGATCTGTTCAGGGGGAACACCCAACCAGCCAACGCTGCCACCCTTGGAAACTCCTCCTACGTCACCGAAAGCACCATCGAGAGCAGCGACGACACCACGCGCTACAGCTACTGACCCCTTAGGGGTTCTGGGTCTGACTCTCCTAGCTGCCATGTTGTTGACTGGATGCCAAAGCAAACAGCTTTCCAATTCTAAAAACAGAGCAACGCCACTGGTCACCAGTTGCCTCGGCGGCTTCCGCATTGACGACCTCAAGCTTATGGTTGAACGCTGTGATGAGGCCATCGAGCAGACACCGGATCAAGCCGATCTGCATCGGGATCGGGCCCTTATCTTGACCCTGCTTGGCGATCAAGCCAAAGCCTGCGAAGACGTCGCGTTAGCAATGTCGCTGCTGAAACGGTCTGGTCAGCCGGTCGACCCAATGCTGCAGCACGAACTCCAAGTGCGTCAGAGCACCTGCAAACAATCCCGCACCATGTCGGGCAGTGATTGACGTTGCAGCGTCAAGCGTCGAGGCCCAAGCAACACCTCAATCCGTTCCGCCTTGCTGGCCAACAAGCCATCCACCAGCTGATCCGCTGCTCCGAGCTGCAGCCAATGGCAGGTCAAGCCATTCCCCATGCCCAGACGATGGCAGCGGTCTTCGGCTTGTTCGAGATCGCCTGGCGTCCAAGGGCGTTCCAACAACACCACATGTCGAGCCCGGTGCATGGTGAAGCCAAGGGCTCCGGTGCCGAAGGTGGCCAGCAGACAATCGTTCTGACCCTGCTGAAACCGATCCACACTCTCCTGACGCTCGGAAGGCCGTTGGCGACCTGACAACAACTCCCCGCCGAGGGTTTGCTGCAACAGCTGCAATGGGTCTACAAAGCCACTGAACAGCACCACCGCTTCCCCTTGGCGTCGCAGTGACTTCACCAGTTCCTGAGCCGCTGGTAGTTTGAATTCCGCTGCGATCTGGCGCATGGAAGTGAGCAGAGCCAGATGCTCAGCATCCCGTCGTACCTCTCCAAGACGGGCCCGACGCCGGTAGTCATCCAGCATCAGCTCAACGCGATGATCAAAACCTGTGAGCTCAGCCTCAGACAACACCACAGGGTGAAGACGTCGCTGCTTGGGAGGAAGGTCCACCACCTGCCGCTTCCGGCGATGCAAGATCAACGGGCGACTCAATCTCCGCAGCTCCTCCAGCTGACTGGCACCGGTGGCCTGCCATCGTTTGCCGGTTCGACCCTCCCGCCAGTGCCCCTGGCAATAACGCTCCTCGAACTGGCGTTGATCACGCGCAATCGGATGGTCCATGGCTGCAAGCAGGGGATACAGCTGCAACGGACGACCGTTCTTCATCGGGGTTCCCGTGAGCATCCAGATCGCCCGCAGACGGGGATGACGTGCCAGACGCAATAACGCAGCCGTGCGTTGCGCCTTAAGCGACTGGGCGTAATGCGCTTCATCCACCACCAGGAGCGTTCCCGCGGGCGGCAGGTTGTCGGGCAGCCGAGCCCAGCTCACCAACTCAACCTCAACGCCAAGGGCCTCTGATTCCCGGCGCCAGTGAGAATGAAGACCGACGGGAGCCACCACAAGCAACCGCACCTCAGCGCAGCGCATCAAGGCACGGGCTGCCAACAGGGCTGTGAGGGTCTTCCCAAGACCCATCTCATCCGCCAAAACAGCGCCACGACGTGCCAGGAGCCAACGGACCCCGGAGCGTTGATGGCGCAGAGGGCGACGACCATCCTGCAGGACTTGCTGGAGATCCGCCGCGGCCACAAGGGTCCGGTGCGGTGGCAGCGGTGGCAGGGGGTGCTGGCACCAGTCGAGCCACTCCTGCAAAGTGGCAGTGACGGGGAAACGACGCCCCAGGAGGTGCTGAAGTGCATCTGCTGCGGACAAGGGGAAGTCCCAACCATGGCTTGGTCCGTTCCAGCGTCCCCGAGGCCTGATCCGACGCAACTGGGACTGAATGACCGCGTCGAAAGGACTGACCACACGAATCAGCCCTGCTGGAGAAAGATCCAGATAACAAGTCGGTGTGGGCTTTGGTGGCACCTACAGGCCCCCACAAATAATCACCTTAGTGAACCCAGATCAGCGTGCAAGCTTTGAGATCAAGATTCACATCACAGGCAAAGAAACCTTCGAAAGTGCAGCGCTCGACACATTGACTGGCTTTTCTTTCACGGCAGAATTACCTCAACTGATGCATTCGGATGCATAACAGGGACGCGGTTTTTCTCGACGAACTCTGTCCCAAATTGCGTGTCCGAAGATGGCGACAGTCGCTTCACACTTTCACCGGACAAAGTTGCATTTATTGCGGCAAACCTTCGGAATCAATTGATC
>QCSL01000083.1 GCA_003209165.1 Synechococcus sp. AG-670-B23
GGTTTGGATGCCAGTTTGAGTCAGAGCCTGGATAGTTCCAGATGCTGTGGGTATACCAGCAGAGAGTGATACTTGGCCGGCAGTTTTAACTCCGAAAGCGAGCGTGCCAGCTGATTCGTACGCACCGCTATAAACTGCGTTGAGCAATCCAGCACTACCCGCGCCGGCACTTACGACAGTCGTAAGTTCTGCCTCGACGGTGACAGCAGTGGTTTGGTTGGTGAGCTGAATAAGGTCGTCACCGTCCACACCCTTAATAGATGTGGCGGAGCCAAGACCCGTGAGATTGAAAACGGTGTCGTTTCCGGACCCCCCAAGGTTGAGAGTCCCCTCCTGGGTTACGAAAAACCTAAGATCTGCCATGAGAGGGCGGAAGAGAGCAAGAGCTTGCTCCGGAATAATACCGGCTCAGAGGCAGAATGTCCGCCGTAGGTCCAGATTGTCAGGAGGCCACAACTCACCTCCCCCAGAAGCCCAAAGCCACTGAGATAAACGTTGAGCAACTTGAATGGCACTCCATAAATTAGCGAAGATTATGAGTCAGCTTCCAATGATAAGCTAGATTAATACCCAATGTATGCTCTTATGCTTTTAAGTTGTTCACGAAAATCGAATTTTAGAGCTGATGAACGAGCATTAGAAGCAGTTTTGTTGATTAGTGCCTCATCAGAAAGATAATCATTGATATCTTCTACAGATCTATTAGTATAAGTCGAATCAACAATAAGGGCATTAGTTTTGTGGCCAAGGAATTCAGAGGTCATTGGCGACTCGTTAGAAATAATGCAACAGCCTGAAGACATAGCCTCTAATAAACTCCAACTGGCCACAAAGGGTCTACTAAAATAAAAGTGCACATGGGAATTTGATAAAAGTTTGACGTATTCTTTTGAGTCTAAACGGGAATAATGCCTAATTCGGTGATTGAGATTTAACTTAGTAAATAATTCAATTGATTCTTCAAAAAGGGACTTATCAGCACAAGAAACAGGCCTGTAAACCGCTTTTTCCTTGCCGACTATTGTTAGACGTATTGTTGGATACGCCTGCATCACTGGAGCTATTATATTATAGAAATGGTTATAACACCTCATAGGCTCTAGCGCTCTTGAGGTATAGGTAATATTGATCGGGCGACTAGAATGGTATGAATAATTTGATGGCATAAAAACATTTGTATCTATACCTTCATGAATAACTTCGATCCTGTTTTGGATCGATTTAGGGAATTGACTTCTTTGCCAATGTGTAGGAGACCAAACGTAATCAGCCTCAGAGATCTCCAAAGCCTGCGTTAAATTAAAATAGTGGTGAGACACTTTCTCATTGAGACTAGATGAGGGTGAATATTTGGAAGATGGATCATAATTGGCCTCGACAGAATCCCACTTGAACCACCACTCGGCATAAGCAAAAGACTTGGTTTTAGGGAAAATAGATTTTAAGAAACAACCAATACCCCAGCCAGAATGAAATATCGTGATGTCAGGGTGAAAGCCGGAATCACGAAGCTTTTGAAATGCGGCTCGAAAGATTTCTGCATGACTTAGTTTTTTTCCTAAACCCTTATAAGGCACATTCCAAACTTGTTTATTATTTTTCGTAGTTGGACCTATTTTATAATGCTTGACGCCGCTGATTTTATTCCCATGAGATTCTAAACTAAGAAAAATAACTTTGTGTCCTCGAGCAAGTATTGAAGGGAGAATAAATTTAAATTGCCCTGGATAGTTATTGTGCAGAACTAGGACGTTCAACCCGAGCAGGAGAGCAGATTATGTTATCATAACATAAATGCAAGGAGCAATGGTGGAGCCTAGTTCAACGCTTCAAATGGCGATGGACCATCACTTGAAAGGCGAAAAAGATCTTGCGATTAATGCGTATAAGAAATTTCTTGAAGAGGGTGGAAAAGATAAAAGAGTATATTCAAACTTAGCAGCACTGCTCAGAGGAGAAGGAAATGCAGAAGAGGCTGTGCATGTTGTGAAAATGGGATTGAAGGAGATGGGAAGAAACTCTCCAATATTACTAAATACACTGGGAAATTGCTTACGTGATTTAAATAATAACTGTGAGGCAATCACTGCTTATAGAAAAGCGATTAAGAACCACAGAGGGTATTTCGACCCACAAATATCAATAATTGGGATTCTTTATGATATGGGTTTCAAAAAATTGTCAGATTTATGTCTAATGAAGCTTTTTAGCTTCTATGGAGTGAGCAAAAAACAAATATTAAATCAAATAATAGCACGAGAAGTGGAGAATGCTAATAATGAAAATAGAAAAATTAGTCGTGATCTTGACATTATTATAGATCATGCAGAAAAATTAGATGATAACAAAGACAACGTGCCTCCTAATCACTGGTTTATCTTATCCCAACTATGCAGTAGCACAGGCAAGATTGATGAAGCCGAAAGATATTATGCAAAGGGTGTATCAATGGCAAGAAATAAAATCAAGTCCGAGAAAAGAATCGATTTGCAAAAACAAACTAGGCAAATTTACACGATTGCTTCCTGGAACTTCGCATGCCAATTATTGAAATATGGAAGAATGGATCTTGGTTGGAAATTATTTGACCACGGGTTGAACACGCCTGCCGAAGGAGCTCAAAAATGGCAAAGAGCTTTGTTTAAGCCTTTCAGTTCCCAAAAAGTACGGCCATGGCGAGGAGAAAACCTTTTAAATAAGACAATCTTATTGCTTGGAGAACAAGGAATTGGAGATACAATGGCTTTCATGACACTTATCAAGCCAATAATCAAGCAAGCCAAAAAAGTTTATATTATTGTGCCCGAGAGACTACATGCTATATACAAACGATCACTAGATGAATGTATCATATATACTGATCAAGAGGTTAGAGATAATTCGTTAAGCGAGGATTTATTTAATTATCAATGTGCTCTCGGCTCCATACCACAATATCTCTACAAAGACTTAGATTCATTTAGAGGGCGAGAGTTTCAAATCAAAGCGAATAGAAAAAACGCAAAACGTCTAAGAAATCAATACCAGCTTAATCATACTAAAAAACTCATAGGCATTTCTTGGCAGGGTGGAGGGAGAAAGGACAGACTGAAAGATAAATCGATTGACTTAGGTTCTTTACTTCTTGCTTTAAAAAAGTATGACGTGAGGATACTAAGTTTACAGTATGGCGATGACAACAAGATTGTTAAACAAGCGGCAAATAAATTTAACGTTGATTTCATTGATGATGAGAATATACAAGCGACAAAAGATATGAATAATTGGCTTGATCAAGTTGAATCTTGTGATGGCGTGGTTAGTATTGCAAATACAACAATCCATGGTGCCGGAAGCTTACATAAGCCAACTCTTTGCTTGTTGGGTGCGAAATCCGACTGGCGATGGTTATGCGACAAGAGAGAACAATTTAGCTACTGGTATCCAAGCGTAGAAATCGCCTGGCAAGATGAGGAAACCAAAGACTGGGGACCTGCCCTGGAAAAACTAGATCAATGGATGCAACAAAGAATTGTTCCTGGATGATATAGTTCTGATGATCACAACTTAAAAATGCAACTACTAGAAATTTTTGAAAAAGGAAGTTACTCAGAGGTTGTTGAGTATTGGGATAAAATGCAATTTCAGGCTTCACAAGATCCTGATTCTGCATACATAGCCGCAGCCGCTCATTTTCGGCTTGGGAACATTCAAAAAGCTTGCGAAATTTGTGAATTAATAGAAGGACCACTTTCTAACAATGCAAACTTTCTTTCTATGTATGCAGCCATTCTTAGGAGATTGAACTTGCTTACTAGAGCAGAAGTAATATTCAAGCAAGCGTTATCAATTGAACCAAATTCGAAAGAAGTAAGAAACAATTATTCAAATCTGCTGATTGATCAAAAAAAATATGAT
>QCSL01000084.1 GCA_003209165.1 Synechococcus sp. AG-670-B23
GACCCCCCATGCCGCCGAGTTCGCGCGGTTGTTTCCAGACAGTGATGCGGGTGATGCGCTGGATAAGGCGACCGACGCAGCCCGCTGCAGCCGTTGTTGCATTTTGCTGAAGGGAGCGCACTCCGTGCTGGCGGATCCATCGGGTGAGGCCTTGGTTTTGACAGGCACATCCCCCCATGTGGCCCGCGCCGGCCTCGGTGACCTACTGGCCGGTTTTGCGACTGGTTGGGGCGCCCAGGTTGTCGCAGCGCACCAGCCGCCGCGGCTGGAAAGCTTTGCTGCCGCGACGGCTTTGCATGGATTGGCGGCATGTCGAGCTCGCTCTAGTGATGCTTCAGCGATTGCAGATTGTTTGAAAATCAATACAGCGCTGTGTCAGAAAAAGCAAACAACGATGTTCAACGAAGTCTGAACAAATGATTCGTTTTGAACGCCTCGGCTTGCAGGTTTGAAAAAGAGCTTTTCTCGGGCTTTAAATCTTTCGACAATCTGAAATGTTGCGGTTTGCTGTTCTGAATCTGAAGGGTTGCTGAAAACACTTCGAGATTCTTTCTGTTCGTAGGAAAGTCAACCTACTTCCGCAGTATCTAAGGTGTCCACAGCTTCAAAGCCGCTGGAGATTCAACGCCGGCGCAGCAGCGACCCTGTTAGTTGGTATCTCGCAACCATTGGCAGAATTCCTTTGCTCACTCCAGCTGAGGAAATCGAGCTGGGCAATCAGGTCCAGGCGATGATGACCCTCACCGAAGATGGCTCACGTGAGTTCGACGACAGTGAACTCACCACGGCTCAGCGCCGACTCCTAAGGATTGGTCGCCGCGCCAAAGAGCGAATGATGAAGGCCAACCTTCGTCTTGTGGTCAGCGTGGCCAAGAAATACCAGGGCAAGGGTTTGGAATTGCTCGATCTGATTCAGGAGGGATCCCTCGGCCTGGAGCGTGCTGTTGAGAAATTTGATCCCACCCGGGGCTACAAGTTTTCCACATATGCCTTCTGGTGGATCCGCCAGAGCATGACCCGCGCGATTGCCTGCCAGTCGCGCACGATTCGACTTCCCGTTCATCTCAGTGAGCGGCTCAGCACCATCCGCAAGGTCAGTCTTGATCTCGCCCACAAGCTCGGTGCCATGCCCAGCCGTGTGGAGATTGCTGAAGCCATGGACATCCCCTTGGATGAGCTGGATTCGCTGTTGCGTCAGGCCCTGACCACAAGCAGCCTGGATGCTCCAGTCAATGGTGAAGAGGGTCGGAGCTTCCTTGGTGACCTGATCGCTGATTCTTCCCTCGATGAACCGCTCGACATCGTCGAACAGCGTATTCATCACGAACAATTGGGCCGCTGGCTGAGTCACCTAAGCGAACAGGAGCAGAACGTTCTGCGCATGCGTTTCGGGCTTGAGGGCAACGAGCGTCACACGCTGGCCGAAATCGGACGCCTCATGGAAGTGTCCCGGGAGCGGGTGCGTCAGGTAGAGCTCAAAGCCTTGCGCAAGCTGCGAAATCTCACCCGTCGTCTTCCGAGCGGCATCTGAGTGATCTCGGAAGACAAATCATTCAACAGAATTATTTAGTTGGAGGTCAGTCTTCCGCCCAGATGTAGCGGGTGAGTTCTGTGGGGTCTGGCTCGGGAGCGGAAAGGGCGAAATCAACGCAGTCCTGAACTATTCCGTCGATCTCTTTTTCGATCTCGCTCAGTTCATCGCTTTTCACCAAGCCTGCTTCGGTCAGATCCCGCTCCAGGGCTTTGAGGGGATCACGCTTGGCCCAAAACTGCTTTTCTTCCTCCGCCCGGAGTTCGTCTGGGTCAGCCAGGGAATGACCGCGGAAGCGATAGGTCAGGCACTCCAGCAAGGTCGGACCTTCACCGGCCCTTGCCCGTTCCACAGCGCGTTGGGCCGCCGCACGCACCGCCAGGACGTCCATGCCGTCCACTTCCTCGCCGGCCATGCCGAAGGAGCTGGCCTTGCGCCAAATTTCCGGGTCACTGGTTGCTCTGTCGTGGGCCATGCCAATGGCCCACTTGTTGTTTTCAACTACGAAAATAATCGGCAGCTTCCACAGCTGCGCCATGTTCATGCATTCGAAGAACTGACCGTTGTTACAGGTTCCATCGCCAAAGAACGCTGCTGTTACTGCGTTGCTGGAGGCATCGCCGAGCGCGTCGCGCTTGTAGCGGCTGGTGAAGGCAGACCCGAGCGCTACGGGGATGCCTTCGGCGATGAAGGCAAAGCCTCCAAGCAGATGATGCTCCTTGGAGAACAGGTGCATCGAACCGCCGCGGCCTTTGCTGCAACCGGTTTCCTTGCCGAAGAGTTCGCTCATTACCTCGCGGGCCGGCACGCCGGCACTCAAGGCATGGACGTGGTCGCGATACGTGCTGCAGAACCAGTCGTGTTGCCGCTTCATCGCGCCGATCACACCAGTGCTAACGGCTTCCTGACCGTTGTAGAGGTGCACGAAGCCAAACATTTTGCCTCGGTAGTACATCTCGGCGCATTTATCCTCGAAGCGCCGTCCCAGGGTCATGTCCCGGTAGAGCTTCAAGCCGGTGTCTCTGTCAACGGTGGCCCGTTGTGCCGTGACCAGTTTTGAGAGCCGCTCGGCATGGGGACCAGCAGTCGCAGTGCCAATCGGAGCGGAATCGACAGCGAGGTCCTCACCCATGTCCACCTAAGGGGTTGTGCTCAACTTTAAGGGCCAACCTATGCGCGATGGGCAAAACCCCAGACACTGACTAAGATCCGCGTCTCCTCGCAGCGGCGCTGTTGGATCTGCCCATCGATCATTTCCGACTACTGGGCGTCAGTCCATCGGCAGAGCCAGGGACGATTCTGCGCCGCTTGGAAACCCGTTGTGACAGTCCACCGGATCAGGGCTTCACTCACGAGGCTTTGCTCCAAAGGGCCGACCTACTGCGCCGCTCCGCCGAGCTGCTTACAGATCCCTCTGACAGGGCTGAGTACGAAGCCGCCTTATTGCACCTCAGTGAATCCCATCCCAACGGCACGGTGGGATTGGACCTCCCCACCAGCAGTGAGGTGGCGGGCCTGATTCTTCTCTGGGAGGCCCATGGAGCTCTCGAGGCCTTTCAGTTGGCACGGCAGGGACTCCAGCCCCCGCAAGCCCCGGCTCTCGGCAGTGGGCGTGAAGCGGATCTGACGCTCCTGGCCGCCTTGGCCTGCAGCGACGCTGCCTTGGAGGAACAAGACCAACGGCGCTACGAGTCGGCTGCCCAGCTGCTGATCGATGGAATTCAGCTGCAACAGCGGATGGGCAAGCTGCCCGACCAGCAGCGCTTGCTGGAAGACGCGTTGCAGGCGCTCACCCCCTTCAGGATTCTGGATCTGCTGAGTCGTGATCTTGGCAATCAGGACTCCCATCAAAGGGGTTTAACGCTGTTGGATGAGTTGGTCGTGGCCCGTGGTGGTCTAGAGGCTGCTGATGTTGTTGACGATCAGCTCGGGAGTCTTAGTCAGGAAGATTTCGAATCCTTTTTCCATCAGATCCGTCGCTTTCTGACCGTTCAAGAGCAGATCGATCTGTTCAGTCGCTGGTTTGAGGGAGGAGCCGCCGATGCCGGTTTCCTCTCGGTTCTGTCGCTGACCGCCGCAGGGTTCTCGCGGCGCAAGCCCGAGTTCCTCGAGCAAGCGCGCGAGCGGATGCAGACGCTTGACAATGCTGACCTCGACCCCATGCCGCTGCTGGGTTGTCTTGATCTGCTGTTAGGCAACGTCAAGGATGCGGATCGGCATTTCGCGGTCCTGCGAGATCCGGATCTGCAGGCCTGGTTCC
>QCSL01000085.1 GCA_003209165.1 Synechococcus sp. AG-670-B23
CGGTCTGGTCGATGAAGGATTTGCGTCCAGAACCGGAACCCACGGCCTGGTAGTTCACTTGAGGGCCGCCAGCCTTGACCAGATCGGCGAACCAGCTCTGATAAACCTTGGAGGGGAAGGTGGCTCCCGCCGCATTCAGGCTGGTCACACTGGAGCTACCGCCACAGGCGGCAAGGCCAAGAACAAGGACGCTCAGGCTTGAAACAAGCAGGAAACGATGTGCCAAAACCATTGATTTGGTTGGGCCCATCCTCCCGCGTCGTGGATCCAGGCTCAGGCGGTAGGCACAACGGTGAGCCGCGTTGCCACTGAATAACACCGGAGCCAGCGATTCACCCGTTTGCGATGGATGCCTGGAACCTCCTCAATCAACTGACCAAGTTCATCAGCGCCCATCCGTCGCAGAGCTCGCACGTCCACATGCCAAAGCGCTTCGGCTTCACGGATCAAACGCGCCCAGGTGCGCACCTGCTGCCACTGGCGCAAACGGGAACGAATGGGACGTTGATGGGGATGCAGAAAAGCCGTCATGGCTTCAGCGTGCCGCTTTCGGAGGCGCTCTCTGCAAAACCACCCAGACGCTTCGGAGTGCTGAAGCAAATGCGCAGGCTCAGGCGCTGAGGCGATCAGCCTCGATCTCAACCGGAGCGACTGGAAAATGAAGCTCCGCCACTTCGCGATCGCTCAAACGACGGGTCCAGGCCCCCTTGATCGGATCGTTCCAACGGAAACCAGCTGCTTTGGCCAGATGGCGTTCATCAAACGACACTCGGGCACGCATCAACTGGCGCGGTTCCAAGCCCCGCGCCAAAAGTTGCTCCAGGTCGTCACAGCGTGCGAAGACCTCTGCGATATAGATGCAATCACTGAGAGCACGGTGGGCGGCCCAAACAGGAACACCGTAGGCAAGTGCCAGGTCCCGCACCGACGGCCGCGAATGCAGCTGTCGCTCCGCCGGCCAGCGGATGTCTTCCATGGTGCAGAGCCACGGTGTTGAGGTGGCCGGAACGACACCAAGACCAAACCACTGGCGATCGAAGGCCGCGTTGTGGGCCACAAGCAGATCGGCGGCGCCAAGCAGATGCTCGAACCAAACCAGCGCCTCTTGCCAGGGCTGGGGGCGGCGGGTAACGGCAGCAGGGATCCGGTTGATCGCCTCTGCCGCATTCGATTCGACCGGAAGAAGAAACGATTGCTGGGACAGCACAGAACGACTCGGCACGTCGAACAAAATGCAGCCCACCTCAAGGCACTGGTCCTGCTGCGGATCCAAACCGGAGGTTTCGGTGTCGATGATTAGCAGGGTGGACGGGGAGGCCTCTGGCGCATCGTTTGGCTGATCAGCCATGGCATAGGGCTCAATAGCTTGCGGAGAAGACAGCGGTGGTGGCGGTGTTTGGGGCTCAGCCTGAGGCCTTGAAAACCCGGCAAGCAAATCGAGCTGTTCAGGCATGGCGCAATGACTCCTCCCGCCCCTGATTCTCCCGCCCCGGGCAAGGTGCCTGCTGCCTAGGGTTCAATCTCTTAATTTGAATCGGATGGCCCTCGGGATCGGCGACCGACTCCCCTCCTTCAAGCTGGAGGATCAGAACGGTGACATTCGCACTCCCGCCTCGGTGAAGGGCCGCTGGCTGGTGCTGTACTTTTATCCCAAGGACGACACGCCAGGGTGCACGGCCGAAGCCTGCAGCTTCCGCGACAACGCGGAGAGCTTTGCTGCACTCGATGCAGAGGTTTGGGGCATCAGCGGTGATGACGCCGTCAGCCACCGCCGTTTCGCCACCCGCCACAACCTCACGTTTCCGCTGCTGTGCGACCGAAACAACACCCTGCGCCGCGAGATGGATGTGCCCAAAGCCCTTGGTCTTTTGCCCGGTCGCGTCACCTACATCATTGATGGGGAGGGAGTGATACGTCACACCTTCAGCAACCTCTTGGATGGCCCGGCCCACGTGCGTGAAGCGCAAGAGGTACTGAATCAGCTGCGCGGTTGAGCATGGCCAACTGGCGTCAGCTGGGTGCGATCTGGCAGCTGCGGCCGCCCGAACCCACGGGGTTGATCGAATTCATCGGCGGCAGCTATCTGGCGGCAACACCTCAGATCAGCTACCGCAGGCTGCTGGAATACCTAGCGGCCGACGGGTTGGCCGTGCATTCCTGGGCCTATGTGCCTGGGTTCGATCATCAACGCCAGGCCCGCGATGCCTGGAGTGCCTTCCGCTCGGCGCGACGCCAACTAGAGGAGCGCTATGGGAGCCTCTTAGCTCCTCTGCGACTTGGCCACAGCCTGGGATGCAAGCTTCACCTGCTTGCCCCCGATGGGGGTCGCGGCAGCAGGGCCCTGGTGGCCCTGAGCTTCAACAACTTCAAAGCCGACCGTTCGATTCCGCTGCTGGGCGAACTGGCACCGCGGCTTGGGGTGGAAACCGAGTTCAGCCCAAGCCCGGCGGAAACGCTTCGCTTGATCAGCCGTCACTACCAACAGGAGCGGAATCTGGTGGTGCGCTTCGGGCGCGATGAGCTGGATCAAAGCGGCGATCTCATCCAGGCCCTGCGAGAACGTCCCTCAGACGCCAGCTCAATCCTGGAGCTTCCCGGCGATCACCTCACCCCAGCTAGTGCCGGCCTACGGCGCAGCTTTCTGGGGGACTGGGCGGATGACCCAAAGCGGGTGGCGGTCATCCGCCAACTGTGCAGAACCATAAGCCAGGCGATCAAGTCCTGAGGCGATCAAGAACGGAGCGGTCCTCCAGGGTGCTGGTGTCGCCACTAACTTCCTGACCCGCCGCCAGAGCCCGCAAGATCCTGCGCATGATTTTGCCGCTGCGGGTCTTGGGCAGGGCATCACTGCAACGGATCTCATCCGGCCGAGCGATCGGACCGATTTCCTTCCCGACGTGCGACCGCAATTCCCTCACGAGAGCTTCATTACCCTCACGACCTGCCTCGAGTGTGACGAAGGCCACGATGCCTTCGCCCTTGAGGTCATCGGGCCGACCCACGACTGCCGCCTCCGCCACTGCGGGGTGACTGACCAAAGCTGATTCGATTTCCATCGTGCCAAGACGGTGGCCCGAGACGTTGATCACGTCATCAACGCGCCCCATGACCCAGAAGTAGCCATCGGCATCCCGGCGTGCACCATCCCCGGCGAAATAGAGATAGGAGCCATCGGCAGGCCTGATGTGCTCCCAATAGCTCTCGCGGAAACGTTGGGGATTGCCATGCACGGTACGCATCATTCCGGGCCAGGGGGAACGCACCGCAAGGTATCCGCCTTCATTGGAGCCACAGCTGTTGCCTTCCGCATCGATGATGTCGGCCTGAATGCCTGGCAACGGCAGGGTGGCTGAGCCGGGCTTGGTGGGCGTTGCACCCGGAAGGGGGCTGATCATCACCCCACCGGTTTCGGTCTGCCACCAGGTGTCGACAATGGGACAGCGGTTGCCTCCAATCACATCGCGATACCAAATCCAGGCCTCTGGATTGATCGGTTCGCCAACGGTGCCGAGCAGGCGAAGGCTGCTCATGTCGAACTGATCAGGAACAGAGCGGCCGCTCTTCATGAACGCTCTGATGGCGGTGGGAGCCGTGTAGAAGATCGTGATTCCGTGCTTCTGAATCAACTCCCAGAAGGCACCGGGCTTCGAGGACCGCGGGGCACCCTCGTACATCACCGTTGTTGCGCCGTTCGATAAGGGGCCATAGACGATGTAGCTGTGGCCCGTAATCCAACCCACGTCGGCTGTACACCAGAAGACATCCTCATCACGGATGTCGAAGATCC
>QCSL01000086.1 GCA_003209165.1 Synechococcus sp. AG-670-B23
GATCACAACCTGCTCATACATTCATCAAATTGAGGTCGGCGATATTACTCAGCCCCTAGAATTGACACGACCAGGGGTTTTTCAAGCAGCAGCGGAAGGGGAGGCTTACGGCTGCCTCCTTCTCCCTGACCTCATAATCCACGAAGGAAGACACATGGTGGGCGAGTTTGCCGCAGACCCGCAGTGTCACTGCTGCAGATGTGAATGGGTTGAACCCGCAGCATGCTGTTCCGCACGGTGTTGATGAGAGATACACCTCCGCTACGCTTGGCTTATTTGTCGGTTGAGTGGAAGGGATGCTCACGGTTCACAAGCGCGTAATGCTCGACGACCCTTACTTAGTACACGTTGGAAAAGATGGAGAAGATCACGAAGGTTGAGAGGCGCTTGATGGCAACTTAATTGAGGCTGGGACTGAATATCCCCAAGTTCCAAGAGATGCTCGATGAACCTCCGGCACCGGAAAATGAGTTTATCGAAGGCTTCGGATTGGACAAGCTCACGCCTGAACGATTGAAGCAGCTTCAGCAGTTGCTCTCGATGCTGGAGAAACTGAAGAGCTGATGAAGCAATCCATGGAGCCAGCACCACCTCAAGACTTCATTAGGCCCCGGTGCAATCCGATCAAGTACATGCCCTGTCTGTGCTGCGGGAAAGAGGTCCGCATTTCCGAAAAGTACAGTCAGGCTAATACAGCTAATTGCTAATTATGCAGTGCAATACCATCTGATCAACCCTGGAACAAATCTAGGGCGGAACCGCCAACCTGATCGACTTTTAAAACGGTCCAGCGCTCGGATTGTTGTCCTCTTATCTCTTGCAAAAAGCCTCTAAATTGTCGTTTACGTCTATATTGAGCGCTTTTTTGGTCTCTGCTTCGATCTTCTTGCCAACCACCATCCAGCGAAGGCAGTATTTCCCTCCTTATCGCGTTCTGACAGGCAGTCAGTAGGGCGATCAGTGGCAGGAGGAGCGGGAACTTTCCTTTCTCATGCGTCAACGATGGAAGCGTCCCCTGGAACGCCCAACGTGATCGACCTTTGGGTCAAACATTGCCTTGTGAATCGCTCGATACACAGACAACTATCCCAGGAGGGCTAAAACAGACCTCAATAGATCTCATGTCGTGTCTCAAGCGTCGCATTTTGGCCAGGATGCCGTTGATTTTCCACCAGTGAGATTGGTGACTGGGCACCACAAGGGGAAGGAAGCAGATCACCTGATTCGATTTATCTGGGCAAAAACTCAGAGGTTGCTAAATCGCGGCAAAAGGGTCGAGACAAACTCACTTCTTGAGGAGTTCGACGATCCACCTTTATGGGACGACCCCCTTACTTGATCTAATCAGGCTTCGACTTCAGCTTTTTTGTACTCTGTGCTTTTGACCTCTTCAGTTGTCACTTCAGCTGACTGGCTGCGAGAGCAGTCACCAGCGTTGGTACCACCAACGAAAACAGCAAGGAACATGATCGCGACAATCACGCCGCCACATATATAGGCGATAGAAGGTTTCATCTCAATTAATGTAGTGTTGTTTTCAGCCCCTTGGCACGTCATTTGATACCAGGTCAGCGTTTATATCAGCCCCTTGGAACGATGTAAGTCACCAGGTCAGCTTTGATCCTGGTGATGATGCCTGTATTGACATCATCCACTTGAAACGATATTGCTGACTGACTAGTGGCTGTTTTTTTTAGCAGCTTCATCTCACCATTGAAGAGAGCTATAGCCCCAACGATGATCAAACAAAGGGTGTTGGTGAGAATCATTTCGTTAAGTATCCTTCCTCGTCGTATATGACTTCTGTTGAGGTAGCTTACGTATTTTGCAGAAGAATATGATTTTATTCAAACTTCAAATAGCTGATTGATTATGGGATATTGGATGCATCTGATAGCTCAAAAATTCCTGTTGGAGAATTATTGCAATTCTTCACTCAAATTCTCCAATTTTAAAAATTAAGTGATTCATGGCTTAGATTGATAGCGCACAGGGATTAATTCGGTAGGCGAATTGGCTAAAGTTTAAAGAGCTACATACAGACACCACACATTGAAGTGTAAATTATTTACATTATTGTCTCGGCTTTAACAGTGCAAGTGTTACTAGAGCTATTATTAATGCTGGAACAACAATGCTTAGGCCTGATGTAGCAATACTAACCCCAATTGCTGCAGTAAACCATACAGTTGCTGCATTAGTGAGGCCATGAATCGATTCTTGGGGATGATCTTTTGATGCACTTGGAACCCGAAGAATTTGTCCAGCACCTAAAAAGCCTACACCTGTAACAACTCCTGCGATGGCACGACTACGTGCGTTCGGTTCTTCACCTGCGCAAAGTACTAGCATGCAAGCGCCTAAACAAACCAGTATATGAAGCCTAAGGTGGTGCTCTTTATGAGTGAATACTCCTCCATGGACTGTGGCAAATGTGAAGCCAGACAATGCTGCTAATCCTAGTCTTAGCACCAATTCCATCTCATTGATAAAGGGAAGCATTTAAAGAAGATCTTAATTGCTCTCTCAAGTTAGCTTTTTATGTAAAAAATATCCTTAAGACTTGTTTTGATTTCATGATCTTAAAGAGTGTCCTAAAATCGCTTGGGATCAACTGTTAATAGTGTCATTAGAACAAAATCGTTTTGAGTCTAAAACAAAAACTCAGCTTTGTAGCTATTTTTATGGCCCAAACGGGGTGAAACTGGCCATCAGGGGCTGAACACGCTTGAATAATCGATCTAAGTAATTTTTTGACCAGTATATTTGTATTATCAAGGTGCAAAAGCAAAGTCTGATGGCTCAGACATGATTCCCAACTGGTAGTAGGTGACTCGATATCAAACCCTTCTCAGAAATAAAAATAAAGTACCGGTGAGACCTTGGCTGAGATCACCGGTGGCGGAGCCGCTTCTCTCATCGCGTGACACGTGCGATGCGGCTCCGCTTGTATAGCCATACATTCTTTTTATCGCAGGCATCAAAGACGAGACTCAATTTGAGTCATAGGTTTGCTGTGGCGCTGCGTCACGTCGAGCATGAAGGACTTCCGGTGCGGGAGTCCCTTTTTAGTGAAGCCTTGCTTGCGCGCCTGCTTCCAGCGCATGCAAGGCAATGGGAGATGCCTTGCCCAAGCTGTTGATTATCTGAACGAATTTGTCCCAGTTCTTGCCGCCATAGCTGGAGAGGACAACGCCGAAGATTGCATTAGTTCCTGGTCCATGTATGCATTGGGCTATCGTCTGACCAGCACCACCAAAGCAACACGGTTCTCATTGCCAATGACGGGGATGTAGCTATCGAGGAGGTCTTGGAGGGCATAGACCACACCGCTGCCAATCAGATCAACAAGTGATCGATGGAAGAGGAGTGATGAATCATCAACCTTTGCTGTCGTATCAGGTTGCACTCCCACCTCCAGTGCCTTCACCTCAGTGACTTGGAGACTGGTCCCCACCGTTGCTTGCGGTGCCTGGCGTTGGTGTCCTTCAGCATGTATGGCTTCTGATCAAGCGTCAGGCAGACCTTCGAGCCTTGCTTGATGAGTGCTCTCTGCTCTTGCTTCAGTCTTCTCCCGTGGACATCAACCAACTCAGGTTCAGGCTTTGGCTTGCGTCATCCATCACCAGCTCAATAGGTGAATTTGACTTTGCCCTTGTGATCCCAAACAGTTACTGCTTCCCAAGGTCTCTTTGCCTTGGTTTGTTTCTTCACCCAGCTCAGCAGTTCAACCCTGTCTGAATGCAT
>QCSL01000087.1 GCA_003209165.1 Synechococcus sp. AG-670-B23
TGGCGATCAGCTAACAGCGCGTGAGCACCAACAAGCAGGGGGAAGAGGATCGATCTGGCTTCAGCAGGCAAGACGAAGCACTCGCCAACTGGCGGCGCATCAACCCTGAGTACGAAGTCCGCGTGATCAAGGAAATGATCAGCGGTAAGAAGAACGTCAAATTTGGATTGCTTGGGCAGTTCCTTAAAGACGCTCAAAAAGGTGAGGTTGCACCTGGCACGGTTTTGGTCGTTGAGACCTGGAGTCGTCTCAGCCGCGGCGACATGGCTGACTGCATGCAGCTCATGCTCGACATCTTCAACGCAGGGCTAGGAGTCAGCTTCTGCGATTGGGGATGTCAAATTCTCCGATCCTTTGATGAAACGGGCGGCACTGTCTTCCAGATCGTCGGAGCAGCGCAGAGGTCACACGGTGAATGGCTTGAGAAGCAAGCTCGCACCCTGGGCGCTCGTCAATGGCGCAGAAATGAGATTGCTGCAAACGCAAGCGGGGGCAAGTCCGCGATCTTCGGAAACTTCAGGTTCAAGCCCAAAAGCGAGTGCCCAACGAAGCCTGGTTACCCGCGTTGGTTTGATGTCGCTCCCAATGGTGACTGGATCTATCTGGAGGAGGAGATCGCTTGGGTGCAACGTGCGTTCAAGCTCGCTTTGGAGATGGGCACTGGACGAATTGCCAGAGAGCTGAGGGCTATGGGCGTCACCCAAGCCGAAAGCGATGAGCCCATCACCAAAGGGGATGTGGACGATCTCCTAAGGGCCGTCAAAGTCTTGGGCTGGCGTCAGAACACCAGCAACAACAAGCCTGTAGGGGAGCCACACAAGGGCGTCTACCCCGCGATCATTACCCCCAAAGAATTTGAAGACGTTCAGATCGCGCTGCGGTCAAGGAACAAGAAAGACACGCCCAATGGCAGGCATCGCCACAACTTGTTTGAGAAGAGAACGTATTGCGCCAGCTGTGGATCACTGCTCGGTGTTCGCAATGCCCGCGATGGTCATGCGTTCACATGCAGCGGGAAGAAAAAGGATGGGTGCGACATACCAAACATCGGCTACGACGAGAAGTTCCTATTGGGTGTGATGACCCAGTTCCGCTGGTCTGATTTTTTTGGCAATGACAAACACGACGCTGAACTAGCCAATGCCCGTCGGATTGTTCTTGCGCTGACCAGTGAGCTTGGTGCCCTTGAGGACAAGGTCGAGGGTCGACGCCAGCAGATCAAAAATGCAGACCCGGCAACCCCAGTCAATGTCCTGCACCTTTGGGATGAGGCACTGGCAGAGGAAGAGGCTCAAGCCAACCTCAAAAATCAGGAGCTGCTTAGGGCTGAAGCCAACATGCAGTCCCTTGAGCGTCGACCAACCGGACGCGAGGCGGAGCGTGAGGTGCGCAAAAAGATCAGGGACTTCATGGAGGGCGATCGCACAGACATCAGCCTCCGCGACGAGTTCAACAACTGGTTATTCCGAGAGGATCTCGGCTTTGTCATCAACACCCGCACAGGTGCAGTGGATTTCGGTCGACTTGAGATCGGAGCTGACCGCAAGGTGACTTGTATCGACAGCGCCATGGATGACGCTGCTGCGTTCGGTGCAACGCCTGAACAGCTCAAGGAGCTGCAGAAGCAGCTTGCTAATCGCAATGCCAGCGTCGACCAACAGTTGCAAGAGGCAGCCAAAGCCAAGGCCGAGAAGGAATGCAACAGGACTCCTGAATCAGAGGCCGAACGCTTGGCAGGGCTGGAGAAATTTAAGCAACAGATTGAGGCGCACATTGAACGCAGGGACGCTGAACGGGCAGCAAACCCCGAGTCATCCGATTGGCCGCAGCTAGAGAAGGCTTGGCCGCAGCCAGAGAAGGCTTGGCCGCACGTTGACCGTCACGCATTAAAGAGAGTGATTGTTCAACGCCAAACCGAAGCTCGGGCGCACCAGTCCAAGCGGCCTAAATCGCTCAGTCAGCAGCAGCAGTGATCAGCCTTCATCTTGGAGTTGCTGTGTTTCATGGCGCCCGCCAGAAGTGGCCTTTTGGTGGGCGCCGTTTTTTTATCAGACAGCCGTTTCTTCGGCGGCAGGTGTCAGCACGTTGCGCAGTGCGCCAAACGTCGTGTCTTTGCTCTTGCCCTGCGCCAGCAGCCTTTTCTGGCGCCTCGTGAAAGCTGCGGTCCTTGTTGGGCATACAGATGGTTTAACCACCTGTTGACATCATTGGTGCATGGATCAGACCTCGGCCGAAAAAGAGATCAACCGCATCGAGAAACAGCTTGATGCGACTAACCCGCCTGCAGGGAAGCCCCCTGTAAAGCGAGGTGGCAACCGCGCTGAACAGCCAGGCAATAAATCTCTCGATGCAGTTCTAGTAACGGCAGTTCTGCTGTTCGTTGTTGCAGCAACACTGGTATTTGCTGGCTCACTCAAACCTGACCAAAGAATGCAGCTAACGGCTGGTTCTATTGGTGGAGCCATTGGTCTGCTCGCTGGGTATGGCGTTGGAAGGTTGAGGCCCTAAACGTCGATTACTTGGGGGTGGATCCAAGTTCCCCCGTCGTTGCCCCGGCGTGAATCGATTAGTTCAAATACCGGAATTCCCGTTGTTTGGCATGTGCTGACAGTTAAGGGTGCATGCCGAGTCTTTTGAGTTGAAACGGCTACTGCTCTTCTCGCTTCTGCTCGCTTGCGGTCGAAACATCACACCAGCCTGGCCCGGAAGAGCGCGCGATTGTGGTCGCTGAAATCGGTGCGGGCATGGAGGGAATACCAGTTGTCGCAGACCAGGACATCCCCTGGGAGCAGACGGACATTCTTAGACCGGGATGAGCCCTCGAGAGCCTTCTCAAATGTCTCCGCCAGGAGTTTGTCGGCATCGGTTTCGCAAACAAGATTGTCGATGCGCCAGCGAATGGTCCCGTCCTCGCGAAAGATCGCTGATGGCGGCGACACCGCGGGCACCGTCGCTGACTGGAACACCTCAGGCACGGCCCAACGCCAAACGCTCTGCTGCATCCGAGCTAAAGCGTCATCACCGAGGCTGTTTTGGACAACCTCCTTCGCGTCATCGATGCTAAGCAACAGGTTGTCACCACCCTCCTTCGCCGGGGTGTGGCAGGCCAGAACAAACAGGCGCTCAGGTTGATGGTGGTACTGCGAATCTGTATGAAACCCGGCAGGGCCCTTGATCTCGGAATACGTCCCTGCATCCTTTCTCGGCTTTACCAGCCAAGCACCGATCCCACCATCTCGTCGCGAGAGATCGCCAAACATTCCAGCGAAGTCTTCAACAGCGTCAGCTGTCACGGGTGACGGAAGAACTCCTCGAAAGACTCGCCATTTCTTCGATAGCGCCAATCCTTCCAACATCACAGGCATCAGTCCACAACTTAAGTCGATCATTCCGAAGGCGACCGACATCGCTCAAACGTCGATCACGTTTGGCCTTAGCTGTCCTCTGACAGCAAGATCACATTGCGCCTTAGGAACACACTGTCAGGTCGCCACTGGCAAATGCACTGCAGCTTCTCCCGCAGCCCTTCTATGTCAACCAAACGCTGTCCCGTGTGCTGCTGCACATGGACATGCTCGCT
>QCSL01000088.1 GCA_003209165.1 Synechococcus sp. AG-670-B23
GTGTTTGTTGTAATTAAGCTTTGGGCGACACTCTTTATTGCATGCTTACTTCATCAACTGCATCAGTCTCATATTGTTCACTGCCAAACAGTCATTACTGTTCAGCGACTGGCGTGGATAGCGCAAGCTGATTCAGTGACTTGCAGGAAACGTTGGTGGCGAACTCCGCCAGCAGTCTTGCTGAATGCCTGAGAGGTGGCTCCCAAGGGAATAGCCTGTTAAGATTGAAAATATAATGGGAGAAACACATGGAGAGTCAAAAGAAGTTAACCAACGAGCGCTTGATCCAAGCAAAGGCATTTTTAGATAATGGCGTTATTACGGAGGAGCAATTTGTTGAAATGACTCACGGACAGGCAGAGCCAGACGCGGCAGATGAATCGCAGGTCCTGGGCATGATTTTTGACAGAATAAATAAGATTGAACAAAGATTGTTAGGGATCGAGTCGTCGTTAAGTCTATTAGCCCAGAAAATTCAACCCCGAGAGTAGAAAAAATTTTGACTAATGCAGCATCGCATAACAGGATTTGCTTAGAAACATTTACAGAATGTTTGCCAAAATAATCGAAGAAAAATCGACATCAATTTATCAGTGTCATCTAAGGTCAAAGTGCCCAAAAAGGTTTCCCGAAATTTAGGCCTAAGATTTCTTGATTGATTCCTTTGCTGCCTGGGCAATCGACTCCTTGTTGTTATCGAATAATTTTTGAACGGATTGTGCTGCTGCCGCTGAGCTTGCGAAGGGCAGGAATATGTCAAATTCTGGGCAATAAGCGAAGCAAGTTTCAATAATGCGATATCCGTTCTCCCTGGATATCGTTTCTGCAAGGATATGCACTAGGTGAATCTTTGTCATGTCAGATTCTATTTTTACCGCGACTGTTACTTTCCCTCCTGTCCAGGTGCCATCCAGAAGGCCTACCGCAAACCAGTTCGAAGCAGGTATGTAGGTGTCAATTTCTTTAATGCACATGGTATTAGATCTACAAAAATGCGGGTGTTTCCATGATTGTATTTAATTTCTTCATGCTGTAACCCGCAGGTGCTTACTACTACTACTGCCCTTCTGTCGAGGGACATCGATCAGCATATCTCCAGTAGATCTCTGCATTAGCGGTGGCGACCATCTCTTTTTGAGGTGGTCGCCCTGTGCTAACTGGCGTTGCCAGAGGTTGCAGCCCAACGAAAGTTCTACCTGCGATTGGAACAGGAGCTGTTGCTTCACTCGCAAAAAAAACGCTCCAGTTACGGAGCGGAAAAGTATTGCCGTGGAGATCCCCATCACCCGGCCTAATCACTACATCTGCAGCGATGCAAGGATCCTAGTCCAGGCTTACGCCACATCTAGTGTTGTACAGGTTTCTACAAGACTCACATTGAGAAAGCTTTTTTGTTCAGCAGAGCACTGGATCTAGTGCTTTACGAGGGTTAAGTTGGAAGACCCCATCACCCGGCCTGTCCTTGCGGCAGGTTTTTTTGTTGGCGACACACCACATCTGGCGGTGGGGGCTCAGAAACTTTTTAACCGGCTTCAGGAGCCCAGCCTGCCTCAGTTCGCCACGTTGGTGCCCAGTGTTCGCACTGCCGTGTCAGATGCTCACCGTGCTGGAGCAGACCCCTGCGAAAGAGTGCAGCCCACCATCGTGTGGCAGTGCTGATCAGTTGTCAGGGAGAAGGAGGCAGCCGTAAGCCTCCCCTCCGCAGCGGCAAGAAAAACCCCTGGTGGTGTCAGTACCAGGGGCTGAGCACCCTCGCCGACCTCAAGTTGATGCACTTGTGTGACCAGGTTGTGATTAGCGCTCGTGGGGTTGATGACTAGGTGCAACTCGCTGGCTCAACCTGCTTGAGGCGCCCAGCCCACTTCCTTCTGCCGCGATGGTGTGATGTATCGCCTTTGGCCTGGGTCAGGTGAAGTACGGGAAGCCGTTCGACGACTGGGTACTTGGTGTTTGTAGACCGTTTAAGTATTTTCTAAGTAGTGACAATCCATCTTTCAGGCGGTGCCCCAATCGGCTCGTTCATCTTTGAAGGCAAGCATGCTCCTTTTCGTGCTCTCGCCTGTCCCTTGCACTCAATAAAAATGGGCTCAGAGGAATCCCCTTTGGATTCAGCCCAGAGTCGCCGTGCACGACGCGTTTGAAAATCTTCTGAGGGAGCGGCATTGGTGAGTCAAAGATGCACAAAAAAAGGCGGGTCGTGCATTACCCGCCTTCTAAATTTCTTCAGCCGAGCAGTCTAGAGATGGAACAATAGTGCGACAATACAATCTAAATACGTGGGGAGTGAGTTCGTGGACGAAGTTCAGAGATGAGGAATAATACTCATCTCCTTGCTGCTCTTTAGAAGCTCTCACGCAAGCCAGCGAGTGATCGCGCTGCCTTCATAGACATGACCAGAAGCTTCAACAATTGGCTTGGTCTCTGGGTTCGTAAAGATGTTGTAGAGGACATCTTCTGGACCTTGAAACATCACTGTTGCTCTTTTTGAGTCGTCCTTACAGACACCGATAAAGAAGGTCTTGACTCCCATCTCGGCAAACATCGCTTGCTGCTCAGGTGCATTCATATATGCGCGATATTACTCAAACGTGTTGCTGAGTTTGAAGTCCAGAACAGTTGTCTCAGTCATGGCTAAGGGATCGTTTATTCGCGACAGACCTCTTTTAGCCCGCTTCAGGCGCCCAACCCATCTCTTCCTGCCAGATCGGAGCCCAGAGCTTGCAGCGCTTCTCCAGGTGCTCAACCTGTGGAGCTGCTATCAAATTGATCTACAGGGTTCTAGGCCGATGCGACTTGCTGCGCTTCTCTCTCTGGCGTTGCTGAGCTCAGGGGCTGTGTATGCCCATGACTCGCATAAAGCACGTGCCTCAGATGAGTCACACAATGTCGCGACTGCCAAGGCAATGCGCCGTGTACCTGAAGGAGCGACGGTGACTGACACCTCTTGCAAGAAGCTCAACTACGTATTCCAAACACGCTGGCGGTGCACGATCACTTATAGCGATTAGCCATCCTCAGGAGCCCATCCCACTTCCTTCTGCCACGTCGGTGGTCAAAGCTTGCATCGCCTCTTCAGGTGTTCGCCTTGCTGCAGCTGCCTCTGCCTGAGGTTGCAGCCCACCATCGTGTGGCAGTGCTGATCGACGCCATAGGTGACGTGCTGGCAGGTCATGCAGACCACTCCGCCTTTCCATCCCTGCAGGTCGCGCTCGTCAATGAAATCCCAATCCTCCATAACCCCTCAGTAGTAGTATGGCTGTACTAGCGTGGGTATGGGTAGCCGTATGTGTCATCCCCCAAAAGACGGAGCAGTTGTCGGCTTTTAGCAGGGAACTTGGCGCGGATGGAAGCCAGTTGCTGTCTAGAGGTACAGATGACCACAACCCGTTACCCACATCATCCG
>QCSL01000089.1 GCA_003209165.1 Synechococcus sp. AG-670-B23
CACAGTTGCACCTGCTGATCGATGTTTTGTTCACGCAGGTCGCCGCAACCGTTGCTGCGCATGGGATATCTCAACAGGAGAAGAGCGAGTTTCCCACAGCAGCGATGAGCCTCAAGCTCGTTTGTAGAAGGGCTTGCGAACGACCGTTGCCGGTTGGGCCTTGCCGCGGATCTCAACACTCAGTTCGGTGCCGAGCTTGGCGAGGGATTGGGGCACGTAGGCCAGCGCAATCGCTTCTTCCAGGGTGGGTGACCAAGTGCCACTGGTGACGATGCCCACGGTCTCCCCGTTGTGCACAACGGGGTAGTCATGGCGGGCGATGGCGCGACCCTGCAGCTTGAGGCCCACCAGGCGTTTGCCAGGGCCAGATTCCGCCGCCTGCTCCAGCGCCTGTCGGCCCACAAAATCCATTGGCATTTCCAGATGCACGAGCCAACCCAATCCCGCCTCGAAGGGGGTGGTTTCGTCATTCATGTCTTGGCCGTAGAGGTGCATGGCGGCCTCCAGACGCAAGGTGTCCCGAGCCCCAAGCCCGCAGGGGGTGACACCGTGATCCAAGAGACGCTGCCAAAGTTTTTGTCCGTCGTCGGCGTTAAGCAACAGCTCTGCACCGTCTTCGCCGGTGTAGCCCGTCCGAGCACTGAACACCGGTTGGCTCAAGCCGTTGAGGTTGAGCATCCGGTGGCCGAAGCGGGGCAAGCCGCTGAGGTCCTTGCCGCTCAGCTTCTGCAGCAATTCCATGGCGTCAGGGCCTTGGAGAGCGAGCAGCACCCCGCCGTTTTTGATGTCGGTCACCGTAAGGCCAGCTGGTTCCATCTGTTCACGGATCCAGGTGGTGTCGCTGTCGGCGCAGGCGGCATTGATCACCAGCACCAGCTCACCCCGTTCGGCATCGATGGCACCGCAGTCGTAAACGATGAGGTCGTCGCGAATACCACCGCGCTCGTTAAGCAGAACTGAGTAGCAGGCTTCGCCGGGACCGATGCGGTGCAGGTCGCTGGGGATCAGCCGTTGCAGCGCATCCTTGGGATTGGCACCCTCCAGGCGCAGCACTCCCATATGGGAGATGTCGAACATACCGACCCGTTCGCGAACGGCCTTGTGTTCCTGGATCAGGCCGCTGAACTGAACCGGCATCTCCCAGCCGGCAAAGGGCACCATGCGGCCCCCGGCGTCGCGGCAGGACTCGAACAGGGGAGTGCGCTGCAGGGACATGGGGTTGGCGGTTGGGAAGCGCATTCTTATGGAGGGCTTCACGATCCGGAAAGGAACCCGGAAATTTGCCCTTGCCCATGGTCCGTTTCGCAGACCGTCACTAGCTTGAACGCGTTACAGGGGAGTTTGTTTGTCCATCAGCTCCTGCTGTCGCAGCTGTCAGTACTGCACCCTGCCGGCAGGTTCGAGAGGGTGGTGCCGTCTGCGCCGGTTGGAGGTGCATGCCGAGCTTGCGGATCTGATGGTCTGTCACCACTGGACCCCCCGTTCTCCCAAGCTTCCTGCTGTGCAGAGCAGCGGAGTTGGTGAGTGTCAGCTGGAACTGGATCGCAGCTTGACTTGAGTCTGGATTCATTCATGGGCTCTGCCATGCGTCATGGTCTCAACTGGACGGTCGCGGGATACTGAATCCAAGTCACGTTGTTGCCTTGTCCGTCTCAGCTCCGCTGACTCCTTTGGAACTCATCCAGGAACAGCCCGAGGCGGATCGCCTGACCCTTCCCACCGGCACAACTGTGTTCCGTGCAGGAGAGCATGTGCAATTCATCTATGTAATTGAACGGGGATGGATGGAACTGAGCAGCGGTCCGTTAAATCGCATCCGGTTTGGTTCCGGTGAATTTTTCTTCTATGAGGATTTAGTAGATCCGACCGAATCTCACAGCCGTGATGCAACAGCAGTGACACCTGTTTCGCTATACCGCCTGAGCCGTACCAATTTTTTGGCGCTTATCCATCGGCACCCAACGCTTGTGTTGCAACTGCTCAGCAAGCAGCACAGCCGTTTGCGGCAGCAGCGGGCTGATGCGCGTCATTTTTATTAACTGCTGCCAAGAAGGAGCAAAAGGCTGCGGGTCACCTTGGCGGCCAGCACTGAGCTAATGCCGCTGGTGTCGAGTTGTGGGGCCAGTTCCACGACATCGGCGGCCACCAGGTGATGCTCCTGGAGGACCTCGATGAGGCTGGCGAAATCAGGCCAGTGGTAACCACCGGGTTCCGGTGTACCTGTACCAGGCAGAACCGAGGGATCAAACCAGTCCAGGTCGACTGTGAGATAAAAGGGTCTCCCCCTTAAAGGAGCGAGCGCCTTTTGAAGGGCATCGATGCTTGGCATGAGCCTGCCGCTTTCGTGCAGTTCGTTGAATTCCTCCCGCGTGCCGCTGCGGATCGCGAGTTGAAACAGCATCTGGCTGGGAAGGATCTCTAAACAGCGGCGCATGGCGCAAGCATGGCTGTGGCGTTCCCCCAGCCAGCTGTCCCTGAGATCGGCATGGGCATCCAGCTGCACCAGCACCAGGTCGGGGTGGCGTTGTGCCACAGCCTCCACGGCTCCGGAGCTGATCGAATGCTCTCCTCCCAGCATCAAGGGCCTGAGGCCCAGGGCGAGCACGGCTTCGGTCGCCTGCTTCACCTTGGTTAGGACAGGCTCGGGGTTGCCGAAGGGAATCTCCACCGCACCAAGATCGGCAAAGTCGAGATCATCCAGGTCCAGGTCGAGTTGCGGGCAATAGGTCTCCAGGCCAGTACTGATCTCACGGATTGCGGCGGGCCCGAAGCGGGTGCCAGGCCGAAAGGAGGTGGTGCCGTCGTACGGCACACCGAAGAGGCCAACACGGCAGTCGGAAGGGTCGCGCCGGGAGCCCATGAAGATGGTTCCGTCGCTGTCGAATAGCCCACTCGGTGGACGTGTCGTCATGACTGCAGCTCCCGCTCGACGAAGGCCGGGATGGCATCCATAGCCCCTCGCTGCCAGCGCGGTGACCAGATCTCGCAGCCTGCGGCGATGGCGTTGCTGCGCTCGGGGGCGGGAGTGCGGTAGCGGGGTGTTTCCATCGCGGCGAAGGTCCAGCTCCACCAGCCGCTGGGATACATCGGCACCCAGCCATAGAGCGGGTCGGCGTGGTCAAACACATCGCGCAAGAGACGCACCATGGCGATGTGGACATCGCGGAAGGCCTCCGGAGATTCGCTCTGCGTTCCGAAGACGCCCCCTGGCTTGAGCAGGCGTCGGCAGTTCTCGAAGAAAGCGCGGTTGAACAGTCCTTGCGCGGCAGGGTCAGAGCCATCCACTAAAACAACGTCGTAGCTCTGGTCTTTGGCTTCGGCGGCCCAGGCGATGCCATCCCCCACCGTGAGCTGAAATCGCGGATCTGACCAGGCGGATCC
>QCSL01000090.1 GCA_003209165.1 Synechococcus sp. AG-670-B23
TTGCTCATCACAGCAAGTCAGATGACTTCCAGCACTGAGCAACGAGAAGAAGAACTCACCAACTCAATCCGCATAAGAGCTGCAATCCTCCTTGGACTGGGCTGTTTCTCTGCTGTGGTGACTGGCGGTTTCTTTGTTGGGCAGACCATCAGTGAAGCGTTGAGCACGTTTCAGATGGTCGCTCCAGTCGAAATCGACCCTCTCCGCTGACACCTCACACGAGTTTCGGTCAGGATGCCCCAAAAACCAACTGGGCTATGGCGTCGAAGTTCTTTCACGTTCATCACGAGTTCCGCGCAGGCAAAGCGCAGCAGTGGTGGGAAACTGCACAAGCAGCTATGGCTCCAGGAGGTGGCTGGGATGAGGCAGCCGCCAAAAACCTAGAAGCTGGTTTCTACAACCACTCGTTCTGTCCCATTGGCCCTGAAGGTCCTGCCTTCTGCATCTGGGAAGTCCGCGAGGGAATCACAGCAGAGGAGTTTCAGGATTTCATCGACGGCCCCAATGGTGTGAACTTTGGATTGGGTGCCTGGATGAACATTTGCAGGGAAATAAACGTTGAGATGGCAGGGAATCCCCCCTATCCTCGAAAGTTCTGAAAGAACCTCAGAGCTCAAGCTCAGGCGGGGGGCAGCGCCTCCTGCCTCTACTCTTCATCGCCTCCCAGGCCTCGATGGTGTTCCGCCAACGGGTTTGCTTCACTGGCTAGAGGGGCATAACAGCCAACAAGGTGCTGCGGATCCTTGAGCGCCATTGCGGTTGCAGCCTGATGGCTTTGCATTGAAACTAGAAAGATTTCGAAAATTCAGCCAAAATGCAACAAGCAGCTCTATTTGGATGAAGCGCCTTCTCGTATTGGGCACCATTGCCTTTGTATTGGCTGCAGGAAGCCTTAATCAAAAAGCCGAAACTTCGACTAACTCAACAAAACCTACAATTCAAGAGATTTTTACTAGTTCTGAGACGCTGAACGGAACTGCTCTTCAATACCCAGCCGGCAAACCAGAATTGCGCCTTTACCGAGTCGAAATCCCTGCAGGAGGAAAAATTCCTCTTCATACTCACCCAGCCCCGATGATGGTTTATGTGCAAGGTGTGAGGTCTGGTTCTTTGCTTAATACTCGAGTACAGCCTGACGGGACTGAAATTAAATCTCTTTTCAAGCCTGGTGAGGCATTTGTCGAAGGTGCGAATGAGCCTCATTACGTCGAAAATGTTGGTGAGGAACCAACCATTATTTGGGTTACGGTTGCTTCCGTTGAAGGCATGCCAACAACAGAATTTATTGATAAATGAATTCAAAGGCATTGAGTTTGATCCCCCGTCACGGGAGCTGACTTGTTCCTGGAAGAACTCGACCACCAGGGCCGGGCAAACAGCAAGGAGCGATTGGATGATCAGCGCACTGGTGGACGAGGTGGAACCCATCTATAAGTACGCACTCCACACATTGCGCATGGGGACTGTTGCTGAGTCGGGTTTGAAGTGACATAACATTTGCTGTTCAGGCCCCCTGGAGATTTCACCTCCAGGGATCTTGCATCCCCGTCTTCTCGCCACCTTCACCTTCCTCCAGGCGATCTCCTCTGAGGAGTAGGAGAACCGTAAAAATTGGTCGTGACGACCATTCTTGTTTCGATCGCCCGTAGGCAACAAAAAAGGCGGCAGGGAGCGCCGCCAGCGCGCTCTTTAGGCGGTACGTCATTGAGATGGCTCATGCGAGGCAGCTCGCCAAAAAGAACAAGAGAAAGCGAGTAAGTACAAATGCTTATTAAATTTTGTAATCAGTTGCTAAGTTTTACACGCCATATGTTTCCGCCTATTGCGGCTTTAATTGCCCTTACCGCAATTTTTGTCATGGGTCTTAGCACCATTCTGTTTGCCTTTGTAATGGTGGGAGTAGCAGGCTTAATTATTTTTGAGGCGGTGAAGTCGATCTCTGAAGAGTTTAATTTTGAACTCCCTTCAATAGGTTTTCAAAAGTTGTCCCTGCCTAAATTCTCCTCTCCAAAAGTGAAAGTTTCGTCTCAACAGGCTTCCTTCCGACATAATTTCTAAAAGACGGCTCTTAGGTCACGCAGTACCGATGAGGCAGGAAATGTGCCTCCCATACACCCCTGTCACAAGGTAGGAGCTTTACTTCACGGATACTGCGGCGAAACGCGATTGAGCCTGCTGAAGACAGCTAGAGCCAATAGGCTGATCAACCCTTATGTTTATTGCCTCGAACCTGCTTCAAGTGCGGGTCAAGTGGGCAGGCGAGAGCTCGAAATGGATGATGCTTGCCATCATCGATGAGAGTTCCTATAGGCTCAGCGTTAATGGTGCAGATAATCTGCATCTGATTGTTCCAATTGCTCTTGTTTTAATCCCTCCATATGCCTGCCGAGGCATCAACCAAAACATTCCAATTATTTTGATCATGTATTGGTGGGTAGAAGGTGATGCATGCGTCGAGCAAGACAATGCAAGGGTTACGGCATAGATGCTCTAGGTGAAATGCATCGTCCCGGAGGGTCGGAGCGACCAACATGCAGGCGGAGGCTTCACTTGCTTCCACAGCCCCGACCAACCGCCTTTGCAAGTGCTTGTTCCATCCGCACGTACAAGGGCAGCAGCTTTGAGGGCACCTGCTGAAGGAACTTCCTCTCAGCTTGAACGTTTGCCAATGCGTGAACCTGCTGTCCCTTTTGATCCGTGTAGGTGAAGACTTCTAGTCCTACAGGGGAAACCTCAGCACCAACCTTATTGCCATCTCTGAGTAGAAATCGAGCCACGACTTACTGAATTCAAGTTTCGATCCTCATACGATTTCGGCTGCTGTAAACCATCATGGTGAAACCAAGACGGTTCGCTCGTCTAGCCAGCCTCATAAGCCCACCCACTTGCATCTTCCAGGTGGGCGCCCAGAGCTTGCAGTGCTTTTTCAAATGCCGTCCCTGCGGATAGCTTCTCTGCCTGAGGTTCCAACCCTTTGTGTAGCAGTGCTGATCAAGGCCATGGGTGAAGTGGTGGCAGGTCATACAGACCACCAAAACCTTCCTTCCTAGGTGTTCCTCGTCGATGTAGCCCCACGTAGCATCACAGATGGCACAAACCAGGTCGAAGGGGTTTGCCGACTGAGGGGTGATCAGGTCGCGTCTTAGAGCAGCCACCAGCCCAAAAGCAGACCAAGGATCAAGCCCATCAACCCAACTAAGGCAGCCATCTGGTAATCAGACAGACCGAGCTTCCCCTTGATCCAGAAAAAGACCTTCTTATCCGCGAAAAGAAGAGCACGGACAGGCTTCCAAAGGACAAGGCCATCACGACGCCAGTTCATCAGCTCTCATCTGAGG
>QCSL01000091.1 GCA_003209165.1 Synechococcus sp. AG-670-B23
ATGTACTCGAGGGTTTCAAGATCCACCTCCTTGCCCTCGCTTTCCAGATCCACCACCTGGCCGCCCACCAGGCCAGGAGCCCCGGCTACCAACGATAGCTCTCCTACCACCTTGATCAGACGCTCAGCCGGCACATTCGGACTCCGCATCGCCACCATTTCAAAGGCGCGGGTCAGCAGAGCATCACCCGCAAGGATGGCAACGGCTTCGCCGTACACCTTGTGGTTGGTGGGACGACCACGACGCAGATCATCGTCATCCATGGCCGGCAGGTCGTCATGGATCAACGACATGGTGTGGATCATTTCCAGCGCCACTGCCGTGGGCAGAGCATGCGTCGCATCCCCGCCGGCCAGCTCGCAGGCAGCAAGGCAGAGGATTGGTCGCAGACGCTTGCCACCGGCAAGCAGCGAGTACCGCATGGCTTCCCTGAGGGACTCTGGCCGCTCAGGGCCCAGTGATTCATCGAGGGCCGCTTCCACCCGCTCTTTGGCCTTGCCGAGATAGGCCTTGAAATCAAACTCGGCGCTCATGGGTGGACCCTGGCTGGCGGGATTCTCTCAGGCCGAGCCCTTAGCTGCCGAGGGGGACTCAATCCATAGGATGGGGCTTTCGCATCTCACTTACCTGGCCTGGTGCTGTGGTGATGGCCAGGTCATAGCAGAGCGAATAGCGAGGGCCGCTTCCCTCATAGGGGAGCACCCGATGGCGCAGATCCGAAGGGACACCAACACCCGGTGGGGCATCGGCGCGAACACACCAGCGGACATGGCGGCGTCGCGGTAGGGAATCGCCATCACATGGCTGAAGTAATCGTCGGGCGCCTCAAATTCCAGCTCCCCGCTTTCGTTTGCAGGATCCGTCGACACATATAAGACCACACTCAACTGGGCGACGCGATGGGTGCAGAGCAACCGTCCCGCCATCCCTGGCACACATCACGGGCCAGGCTTTTTGGATGTTGGCCACAAGACCATGATCCAGGCCCAACAGCGAACGGTGATAGACCGACACCCACTCGGCCAACTGCCCGTTTAGCCACTGAAACGCATCCATTAGATGCAACTGATCCAGGCCGGCATGGCCCAAAGATCCCCGATGAGGTTGTTGCGATCCCTGAACTCAGGATGCTGATACACGTGGGCATCAAACTGCTTCAGCTGCTGCTGCATGGCTGCGGCCGTGGCGGCATCCGGCGCAAGATCCACCTGCAAAACGGGTGTGGGGAACAGCCAGTGCAGCGCCATTCAACCGATCAGCAAACGAGATCGTCCAAATCATGGTCAAGGTTGTGACGTCTGCACCAAGCCACAACGGTGTTCACCAGCAGCATCGTCACCGTCATCGGTCCCACACCGCCGGGGACAGGCGAAAGCGCACCAGCGATCGACTCGATTTCAGCGGCGCGAACATCGCCGCACAATCCGCCTTCAAACTTGCGGTGGATTCCGACATCCACCAATGCTGCACCCGGCCGCACGTGCTCGGCCCCAATGAACTCAGGACGGCCTGCCGCCACAACAAGGATGTCGGCTTCCCGGGTGTGCGCCGCCAAATCGGCCGTGCGGGAATGGGCGATGGTGACTGTGGCATTAGCGGCCTGCAGCATCAAGGCCATCGGCTGCCCCACAAGAATGCTGCGGCCGACTACCACAGCGCGCTTGCCCGCTGGATCGATAGCGTTGCTGCGGAGCAACGCCATGACTCCTGCGGGGGTGCAGCTGCGTGGGCCCGGTTCTCCCTTAAGCAATCGTCCGAGATTGAGGGTATGCAGACCATCTGCATCCTTCTCGGGATCAATGGCCATCAGCAGCGGCCCCTCATCTAGGCCGGCCGGAAGGGGGAGCTGCAGGAGAATGCCATCCACTTCAGGGTTGGCATTGAGCCGTTCAATGGTCTGAAGCACCTCCGCCGGAGGCGTGTTGCCGGGGAGGTGATCGCCAAAGCTGGCCACACCGATCCGAGCACAGGCCTTTTCCTTGTTGGCGACGTAGACGGCGCTGGCGGGATCATCACCAACCCGCAGCACTGCCAAGCCTGGCGATCGCCCCACCTCGGCCAGACGCCGTTCGATCAGGGTTTGAAGACGATGCTCGACATCCTTTGCCAGCACCTTGCCGTCCAAACGCAGGGCCACGGCGTCCCAGTGAACTCCGTCCAGCATGCACTCTGGAGAGAGCTAGCGTTAATTCGCTATAGGGTCCTTTTTGGTTCGTGTTCCACGGCTGAGCAGCCTCTGGCGGAACTGGGTGCGACTCGAAGGCCCGGGAGGTCGCTTGCTGCGCTGGACGCGACTGCAGACCCTCATCGTTTTTCTGTTGTGCCTATCGGTGGCCGCAGCCTCAAGCCTGCCCTGGCTGATCAAACCAAAACTCCAACCCGGATCGCTGGCCCCGTTTGAAGCCATCGCTCCGAAAGATGCCCTGGTGCAAGACAGCACCGCCCTCGAACAGCAGCGCGCCTCTCTTGTAGCGCGATCGGTGGTACAAGTCATCGATCAAGAGCAGACCCAACAACTCAAACAGCGGCTCGAGCAACAACTGCTGCAGCTGCAGGAGGTCACCAACACTGGATCAGGTGCCCGGATCGGGCCGGTGAATTTATCTGATGAAGAAAAGAGATGGCTGGAACTACGCAGCGAAGAAGAGCATCTCGCCTGGGATGACGTCGTGCACAGCACCGCGGATCGCATGCTCAGCCAAGGGCTGGTGAGCAATTTGGCCTTTGAGCAATTGCGCCAGGCCGCCGACCTGCAACTGAAGGCTGTCGCACTGCAGGAACCGGCATCGCGCTCCCTGGCCGTCAAGTTGCTCACCAGCACCCTGCGAGGCAGCAGCAACCTGCGCACCGACCCGAACCTGAGCAAACAGCTGATCGAGGAACAGCTGACCAAACAAGCCATCCCCACCATCCAGGTGCGCAAAGGGGATCTAATCACCCGCAAGGGCGAACCGATCAGTCCCCAGGCCTACGACGTGCTGGATTATTTCGGCCGCGTCCGTCGCGAACCCCAACCGTTGATCTGGTTCCAGAGGTTTATTGAAGCAGCTGCAGCCTGCGCGGTGATGCTGTTGGTGATGCGGCGCGAACGGCCTGGCCTGGAGGTACGCCACGCCCTGCTGGCAGTGGGCCTGCTGCTGCTGGTGCAGGGAGCCAAACTCTGGTTCAAAGGCGCCGTGAGCCCTTTGGCCGTTTTGGTGGCACCCACCCTGGTGCTGGCGGAAGGCCTCGGCACCGGCTGCGGG
>QCSL01000092.1 GCA_003209165.1 Synechococcus sp. AG-670-B23
GCTGCCTACGTTGCAATCAACCTGCAGCTGTTGGGTCATGGTGTCGCGTCATGGTTTCTCGCTGGATCACGCTCTTCCTCTGCCTTAGCAGGCGAATCTCAGCCGGCGGCTGCTGCAGCGCGAGTTCACCCTGCCTCAACGCAGCGAAGCCGAAGCCCTACTGATGGAGTTTGCCCGTGCGCAGATGACGCGCCATTACTGGGGTGAGTTCGTAGGCTCCCTCGAGGATCTGGGCCTGTCTTTGGGGCCGCAGTTGCTGGCAACGCTGGATTGCGATGCTGTTCGGACTCGACTGTGTCTTGAGCCCCATCAAGGCATGGAGGTCTATCTGGCGGAGGTGGAGCGCTCGGGCGGTCGGCTGCGAATGCACCCTGCCGTGGTGATCGGAAGGGTGCAGGTCAGGCTAGGGCGGGGCATTGTTCTGAGTTGGCAGAGGATTCAATTGGATTGATGAGCTGTTTCTTTTTTGGTCGGCAAAGACCTATTGAGTCAAAATATTTTTCAAATAGATTTCACCTAATGTAAGTGAGGAGAGAGTCCGTGATTGCCAAGGCTCTTATGAGCTGTTTTTCTTCTGAAGCTATTTCACTGAATTAATGCCCCGAAGCTTGTGATCAATCGTGTAGCGGCTTTCCTGCTCTTTGGTGTATCCCTTTCGGTCATTGCTGGCCCTTTTTCAAAAGCAGAAACCCAGCAACCGCTGCGCTGGAACACGGGTGGTTCAGTTAGCACAACTACATACAGCGAGCTCGAATCTTTTCTTGTTGACGGCGAGGTCACAGACCGTGCTCTTCAAGACGCCATTAAGATGTCGGGTTGGACCACCGAAGAGCTTCGTTTTGGTTTGAACAAGACCTACGCAGTTGACCTCGCCGGTGTGTCCCGGTTCCTTTATTCCGCCGCCGGTGAAGCCTTCTTGGAGGATCAAACAAGGTCTTATGTCCCTTATTGGCGCCAAAAGGCGACGACGGCCATGGCTTTGCGGGCCGCCATCATCACGGATGCCAAGGATGGGCTCATTAGCTCTATCGGCATCATGAAAAACCTGCCTGTCACCTTCCGTCTATCCGATAACGGACCGACTGACGGCAGGCAGAACGTTTGTGCTCCTGACAAGGTGAGTGGAGCCCAAGCCACCTCGTTGCTGTCCTGGTACGTCTTTCTGCCGGCTTGCATCAAAGCCAACTCCGAGAGCTGATCCCTTGATTTCAGCCCCGGCTTCGGCCGGTGCTTTTTATGGCGTGCCTCGTTCGCCTTGGATCAATTGATGGCGCATCGGTAGTCGCAGCCCGACTTCGCCTAGGCCGTTGAACGATCGGCGCAACTGCTTCAGCACCTCCGTGCTGATCTCCCCCATGGCCTGCCGGTAGGGCGACCCCTCGGCCAGCCATCGCTCAGCCAGTTCCTTGCCCCCTGGAAGAGTGAGATGTTCGAGCCACTCCTCACAACGGAGCTGCCAGCCAGCGTTCTTCAATAACTCGTACGGCCGCAGCTGCCGTTCAATCCACTGCTGTTCTTGAGCCACAAGATCGCGGAACAGCTCTCTTGGATCGCCATCTTGCTGCAATGCACCGGCGGGCCCCAGCTCGGTGCGGCTGATCAGTAGCCGTAAGCCCGTTGTTGGCTGGGCATGCCGGTTGATCGCCTCCAGCAGCGCTGTCCGATTCTGCCCTTGAAGGTCGGCCGCGGCGAGCCGTCCTCCGATCCAGTCGAAGGCTTGGCTCGGTGGCAGAGCATCGAGGTTGCCGGTCAATAGGTCTGGCCGATGCTCCGGTTCGAGTAGATCCATCTGTGCTTCCAAGCGGCTGCGGTCGGCTTCGTTGTCGCAGAGCACAGTGACACCTCCTTCGGGGGCGGCCCTCAATGGATCGAGAGCCCAGATCAGCGAGCGCATCCCCAGCAGCAGCACCCGATCTCGACGGGTCCAGGGGATGTCCCTCCAGAGCCGTTCGCGCAGGCGCTGCAGCCGTTTTCCCTCCTGCCCCAGTTGGCGCTGTACCCAGCGGTCCACGCCGGGACGATCGGGTCCGCTGCTGAGCAGCAAGGGTTGGTCGGCGGCCAACTCCGCGGCCGCGGCGAGTTGAGCCGCCCGGCGTTCGGCCATCCGCTCGCGTTGTTCGCCTTCCCAACCGAGTTGGCCGGGCTGCCAGAACACTTCACCTTGCAGGGGTGTGGGAAGGTATTGCTGCTCCACCCAGTGTTCCGCGTAGGCGTGGGGGTAGCGGTAGCCCACGCCATCGCCGAAGGCGGCTCCATCGCGGTTGGCATCGCGCAAATGCCCGGGTACGTCCTGCTGCCTGGCATCGCGGACTGTTTTGAGGGCATCAAAGAAGCCCAGAACGCTGTTGCTCTTTTCGGTACTTGCTAGGTATAGGGCTGCCTGGGCCAAGGGATATAAGCCTTCGGGCAGCCCCACCCGTTCGAAGGCTGCGGCACAGGCTTCCACCACAACGATGGCCTGCGGGTCGGCCAGGCCGATGTCTTCCCCCGCTGCAATCAGCATCCTCCGAAAAATGAAGCGGGGGTTTTCACCGGCTTCCACCATGCGTGCCAGCCAGAACAGCGCCGCATCGGCATCGGAGCCCCGCAGCGATTTGATGAAGGCGCTGATTGTGTCGTAATGAGCATCGCCGTGCTTGTCGTACAGCACAGCCCGCTGCTGAATCGATTCCTCGGCGATGGCCAGGTTGATCTGAATCATGCCGTCGCTATCGGGTTCGGAACTCTCCACCGCCAGTTCAAGGGCATTGAGCAGGCTGCGGGCGTCTCCGCTCGCTACATCCACAAGGTGGTTGGCGGCATCACTGCTGATGGCGATGGCACGGTCGCCGTAGCCCCGCTCGTCGTCCGCCAGGGCGCGTTGCAGCAGCCGCTGCAAATCCTCCGGCTCCAGTGGCAGTAAACGAAACAGCCGTGAGCGGCTGACCAGCGCCTTGTTGACTTCGAAATACGGGTTTTCCGTGGTGGCACCGATCAGGGTGACGGTGCCGTTCTCCACCCACGGCAACAG
>QCSL01000093.1 GCA_003209165.1 Synechococcus sp. AG-670-B23
CGGCTGCTTCTGAGGATGTCTGCGGGGTCGAAGCTGCTGATGTCGGCGTCGACGTTCAGGTTGTAGTCCCCGTAGCTGCCGCGCAGTTTGGCGTCCAAGCCAAACAGATCAGCGGCGCTGTTGAAGTCGCCATCAATGGCGCGCTGCACCATGAACTGCGGTTGAACGGACAGTTCCGTGCTGGTGCCGATGGTCAGCGGCTTGAGGTTGCGTCCCACAAAAAGGCCACCGCGGTCCCTGTTGTCGATGCCAACAACGAAGCGGTTCTCCACTTCCTCTTCCTTTTGGATGAGCTGTCGACGAGTGACCGGGATGGACAGTCGCTCCTCGACGATCAGCCGGTTGCGCCTAGCCGAGATCAGCACATCGCGATTGGCTTGCTCGCGGGCGATCACGTCCTCTGCATCAATTCTGGTTTGCGCCGGCGTGAAGGGGTCGTTGCTGAAGCCCATGCGATCGGCTTTCCAGCCATCCGCCGTGATCAAGACTTTCGAGGCTTGAACCCTCCAACGGCTGATCGTGCCATTGAGGAAATTTGTGCTGCCAAGGCTCTTCAGTTGAGGAACTTTGACCACGCCGAAGCGGTTTTCATCTCTGACTGAGGAATTCAGGCGTTGAACGGGGATGCCACTGCGCCGTTCGATGCTGAAGCTGCCCTGAAGGTCGACGTCTGAGATGCGTTGATCGATCGTGGCGATCGCCTCAGTCCGCATCGCCTGCTGCTGGGCGGGCGGAATCGTGGAGAGTTGATTGGTTTTGCCACCGCTGGTGACATGGCGCTGGGGGGCACCCCCATCGCCAAGCGCAATCGAGTCGAGGCGGTCGGAGAGGGATGAGGGCTTGACGCGCTGGTCGCGATCCGGGTCTTCACACTCCGGCAGGGGAGGCATGATGGCACTCTCTGGCTCAGGGGTGTCCCGTCCCCAGCGGTAGCGCAGGCCCAGCAAGTAGGCGTTGCTGCCCTCGGTGACGCCTCCGTAGGTGCCGAATGCACCCGAGCGGTGGTGAATCCGGCCAACGAGCGAAAGGTCGGAGGCCACTGCTGCCTCTACCTCGAAGCCGAGATAGTTCAACAGCTGGGTGTAATTTTCGCGGAACGTTTTCTCGTAGAGGCTGACGTTTGTGTTGTAGCTGATGCCTTCAACGACGCTGAAGCTCAGCCAAGGTTGAACCCAGACGCGCGCTCCAATTCCGAGCACCCCCTCGCCAAAGCTTTGTGCCGGCAGATCGGCATAGGAATTTCTCTGGTTGAATTCGCCTCCCTGTTGCTGCTTGGCGATGTGGCTGAACAGGTCAGCCTCAAGTTCAACGGCCAGTGGGCCAGCGCGCATGATTCGTTTCTGCACGCCCACGCCCAAGACGGCTTCCGGACGCATTCGACCCTTGAACAGGAAGGTGTCACCGAAGGCGGCATCAATCATCTGACCGCCCCAAGCTGTCACCGCCCAGGGTTGTGGATGCCAGTCGGGAACTGGAGGGATCAGAGGTGGACAGGCCACAGGAGGCATGCCTTCGCTGCTCGCGTTGCTGTTTCCTGTGATGGCTGCCTCAGACGGCGCCGATGTTGTTCGAGAAGTTATTAATGGATTGGTGAGGGGCTCCTCAAAGTCGATAACTCCGTAAACGTCGTTGAGCTGACCTTCGTTTTGGACGAGGTTGAAGCGGAAGCTAGACGCTTGAAAATATTGCTTGCCACGTTGAAAACGGACTGCGCCGCGTGCATAGAGCGTGCGGTAAGCAGCATCAAATTCGATGCGATCGGCGCGCAGTTCAGCGTCTCCAAGTTGAACGGAGACATTGCCTTCGGCGATCGTGGCCTTGGATTTGGCATCGCTGTACTGGCGGTCAGCCCGAACGTTCAGGCTCGCCGGAGCTGGAGAGACAGCCGCTGAAATTGATTCAGCCGATTCAGCCGAAACGGCCAATGCTGATATTGAACCCGTGATCAGGGTTCCGGTCAGTGCAAATAGAAGGCGGTGCGCCCCCAAGGCAATCCTGCTGCGGCAATGAGCTTGGCAGCTCATCCAAAAAATTCCTGCTCGATCAGACCAGTGCGTTGCGCGGTCTGATCGAGCAGGTCAATCAATCTTCCAGGTCTTTGCGGCTCGGGGTGCGGCTTGGATCGCTCGCAAGAAATCCGAACACGAAGATGCCGAGAAAAAAGAAGACGACCGAGTAAACGGAGATCTTGAGGGCGAGCATGGAGACCGACCGGCGTCTGTGACAGAGCAACATCCTATGGGGCATGACAGCGTCAGCAGGGGAATGGACCCTGATCAATCCGTTCGATCGGAGTGGATTGAAACGTTTCGCAGTCGCTCGCGTCGTGATTTGCGTGCCGGTTGGCGCCGGTCCGGCTCTCCTCAGGCCGGTGTTTTTCTCGACGAAACCTGGGGATCAACGCACCGTCCGGACTGGGCCAAGCGTGGCCTGCTGATCTGGCCAAGAGGGCGACAGTGGTTGCGGCTTGAGCAGCGGTTGAGCTGGCCAGATGGCTGGTTTGACAGTGATTCCTGCCAAGCACGGCTGGTGCTGAGCTGGTGGGCCGAGCACATGCGGCTCTGGGTGGATGGCGTGCTAGTTCATGAGGGGGATCTGTTCGACACCGCTTGTCGCTGGCTGCTGCCTGAGCGATGTCGTCAGGGGGCTGCGCTGGATCTTGTGCTTGAGCTTTGCAGCCCCTTGCATGACGATGGAGCTTTGATCAGCAGCCATCTCGACCTGGAGCCGAAGGCCGGTAGCCCGGACTC
>QCSL01000094.1 GCA_003209165.1 Synechococcus sp. AG-670-B23
AACCGCCCCAAACATCTCAAAGGTCCTGTCAACAGTGGCGGAGCCTTCGGCAGACAAACCTTTTCTACATCTCAAGCATCTACTTATCACCATTAGTCAGGACGAGTCACCAGCTCGTGGTGGACTCTTTTCTGTGCGGAAAAAATCAATAACCTCTACCACATGAAATTAACAATCGAAATCCCGAAGCATTACTACGACATCACTGCTGATAAACCAGCCTCATTAATCCTCGAGTTAGCTTATACGGACTGGAAGGACTTTGCTTTCGAGATGGTTGATGTTGTCGAAAAAGCACTGAAGGATCAGGCATGAGCCTCAAACAGCTAATTACACCTAAGAATTAAGATGGAAGCATCGATCATCGATACGAATCCATTTCAAACGAAATATGTGAATTTGCTGGAGAGAAGTGCCTGGCAAAGCTCGATGAATTCTTTAAAAAGACAAACCAACTAGAGTCGGAGCACAGCAGTGCAGCTCTTCATCTCGTACGAAAATTCAATGATATTGAAATGGACGAATATCAGCGTAAATGGGTAAACAAAGCCTTCTATACTGCGCTTAAAGAGCTTAGATTCAAACCCTCAAAGGTCACTAAGATAATTAATGCAGGTAGATTTCTCCAAACTTATGACTGGTTTGAAGAGGGTAGGTGCTGCTTCGGATTAAAAACCGAAATGACAGGACAGGATTTCATCGACCAACTCTCTGAATACTTTGAAGGGTATGGCGTTGGAAGGTTGAGGCCCTAATCGTCGATCACGATCGGCATTAGATGTCCTCAGCCAGCTCAATCAAGTTGCGCCCATAAAATGCAGGTTGACATCATCTAACAGAGCTGAAGGAGGTGAATCAGCTTTGACAGTTCATCTATCTGCATAGGTGGTGTGCCTTCACAACCAACAACAGATAGCTCATAACTTCCAAGGTTATTAATCAAATCCAATTCAAAAATATCCCCGTTGAGAAACATCCGGATATTAATGCCCCAGTCAGAGTGATGAACCAAGAGTGACTCCACCTTGTCTCTTTTTAGTCCGCTAGAAAGAGAACGTAGAGTTTCTTCGGTATTTGTAGTGTTCATTAGCCTAAGAGGAAATAGGAAAAAGGATTAATAATCAGGCATAAAATTAGGTCAAAGGGTATTGGCTTAGGTTTGCCAAAGATGCAGAAGTCTGTAGCAGAACAAAGCATTATTGATCTTATTGGTATCGATATCGAGTAACAAACTTCGATCACCTTTTCCCATCGCCAACCGCCAAGGCAGTCAGTCCGACCTCAACACGGTTGAGGCGCAACCACGCGCTCGGTACCAAGGGAGCGTGACGCGTTCAAAATTTTGGATGAATTGAACGTAATGGACCCTGCTGCCTGGGTCGACTCATAATTACTTTTACATGCCACCTGTGGTGTCCATGAACAGCGAAGAATTCGCCCTAGAGCTGGGGGTATTGGTTTCAGACAAGAGAAGAGTGGGAATGCTGGAACTTTTTGCTAAACCAACCTTATTTGCTGGCCATAAACTCTCTATCTGCTTCAATCATTGCATTTTCATCATTATGAAAAAAGCATCCATAAAGTAAATTCTCTATTCTTGAAACGTCCATATCGCGATCTGCCACCTCTTGCCACAAATAAATTTCCTGAAATCTATTTCCAAGATAGAACTGCGCTTCGGCAATATCTCTTGTGATTTCAAAATAAGCCGCTTGCTCCTTAGCTCTTGGCGACAAATAAGTCAGAATTTTCTTTCCAATCGTCTGCAGTGCCGCCATAGATCGGTCCAAAATCTAAAGATATTTTAGTAGCAACTGCTACAAAATCAATAGGTCATTTTGCCTGTTCCCAGGTCTCGGTTGCCCGGCCCAAAGCCATTCAACAGAGCTTGGGGGCAAATCCCCCTAAGACAGCGGGCATCATTTCTGTTTGCAAAGTCGGTGCTCTTGGATACGTCAGAACGAGCTGAGCTGAGCCATCACATAAAGGTCGAGGTTTTATGCATGGAGAAATCGAACCTCATCGTTGAGACACCCCACGGCGCCTCTATCCACAAGACCGAGGACGGCCAATTCAAGGTTTGCGACGGTGAAAACAACTGCCGCATCACAAGAACTCTGTACTCAGCAGAACAAGAGCTAGGTGTTATGGAGACGGGGTTTTCGTTCCCTTACTCAACCGCCTTTCATCTGGCGAGAGTTGGTTGAGCCCTTTTAGCTCGCTTTGCAATGCATGGACCTTTTCCGGGCTTGTGATGAGATGAAGGGCTTCTTCAAGACAGCCCATAAGTTGGTAGAGACGTGGGAAGAGGACCCAGACAACTACTCGCAGTTGGAGGAGGGCCTCACTGCGATGAATGAAGAACTCGACAAGTTCAAGGATGGAATGTCAGTACGTCTTCTTGATGTTGCCGCGGTGGTCCAGGCGGCGGGCAGCGTCTCCAGCCCGTCTTCTGCACCGTCTGCCAAGCCTCAATGGCGTTGTGTTTAAGCATCCGCCGACAGGTTTGCGGCACTGGTGGCATGGGTGGCACCCACGGAGTTAGACCGCCCAGGTTTGGGTTGCTTGCATCTGGTTAACCACCACCAGCTCCCTTCCCGTCCAAGGACATTGATCGGAATAACTCCAGTAGATCTCTTCGTTAGCGGTGGCGACCATCTCTTTTTGAGGTGGTCGCCCTGTGCCATCTGCCGTTGCCTGAGGTT
>QCSL01000095.1 GCA_003209165.1 Synechococcus sp. AG-670-B23
CCATCTCAGGACAGGGAACCGACCAACCGCGTGACCTGAGGGTCTCGACCACACGATCCCGCCGTTCTCGATAGGTCGCATGCAGTTGCCGCGGCCAATCGGGGAAGCGTTGCAATGCCTGGATCGCACCCTGTTGCAGGGCCAGGCTCTGGTTGAAATCAATGACGGCCTTGGTGCGACGCAATGCCGCAATCAGCGGTGCAGCACCAACTGCGAAACCGAGCCTGAATCCCCCAAGGCACCAGCCCTTCGAGAGAGAGAAGAATTCAATGCCGCACTTCCTCCAGTTCGGAGCCTGCAAAAGAGAGGGAGGCTTTCCATCCAGGGCTAGATCCACATAGGGATTATCGTGAGCAATCACCACATCGTGTCGAGTCGCAGTCGCCATGATGCGATTGAGATCCTCCTGTTCCCCCACCCGGGCTGAAGGATTGTGGGGATACCCCAAAACGAACAGCTTCAGTTGCTCCCAAAGCTGGGGGCTGATGGTCGTCAGATCCGGACGCCAGTCTTTTTCGGCGGAGAGGGCCAAGGCCTTGGTCCGGGCTCCCGCCAGGTGCAATCCCCCGTTATGGGACGGATAACAGGGGTCCAGATGCAGGGCAGCGTCACCGGGATCAAGCACCGCCAGCGGCAGATGGGCGGTCCCTTCCTGGGATCCCACTAACAACTGGACCTCATAATCAGGATCCACCGCAACGTCGAAGCGATGGCGACACCAGTCCGCGACAGCGGCATGGAAAGGCCTCAGTCCAGCCTGAAGGCAATAGGAGCCGTTGTTGGGCATCATGACTGCTGTGGCCATGGTGTCCAACAAAGCCTTGGGCGGCCGAAGATCAGAGGATCCGATGGAGAGATCCACCAGATCTGGACGTACAGATGAAGACGCCTCGACCCTATAAGCATGCTTGGCAGCATCTACACGGGCAAAAACAGCGTTGCCCAGCGATGCAAGCCGCTTAGAGGTTGGCATCCAAGAAGGACTGCAGCTGCGATTTGGCGATGGCACCTTCATGCCGCGCCACCAACTCACCATTACGGAAGAGGATCAGCGTGGGAATGCCCTGCACCTGAAAAGCGTCGCGGGTCTTGGGATTAGCATCCACCTCGAGCTTACCGACGCTCAGGCGATCGCCGTAGTCGTTTGCGACCCATTCCATCAATGGGGCGACCAGTCGACAGGGGCCACACCAGGCAGCCCAGAAATCGACGAGGACCGTACCTGAAGCCTTCAGAACTTCACGTTCAAAACCCGCATCGGTGAAATCGGCAACTGCTCCAGCCAAGGGACTCAAATGACTGAAGTAATCCTATGGAAAGCCAGTTGACTTTCTCGGGTTGATCAGAGCTTGTCGATGGATCGCTTCAAATCTTCGAGTTCGGCATCCACCTCCTCCACCTGCACGTGCTTCACTACCTCGGAAGCCTCGGACGCGGGAAGAGCGACGGCTTCCGGGCCTCCCTTCAGTTGAGCGCGCAACGCCTCGAGATCGTCATCAACGCCGCCACCGCTTTCCAAGGCCGCGAACTGACTTTCAAGATCAGAACCAGCCAGCTCAGCCGCGGCCTGTCCGGTGGCCTCCAGGGCCTCCACCTTTTCCTCCATCCGCTCGAAGGCCGCCATCGCAGAATCGGTGCCGATGCTGCCGACGGCGCTTTGCAACTGCTGCTGGGCCTTGGCCGCCTGTGCCCTGGCCTTGAGCATGTCCTTCTTAGTCTTGGCCTCAGCGATTTTTCCTTCGAGGGCGACCAGGCTCTTCTTGAGCAATTCCACCTGGCCGTCTTGGGCCTGCACCTGGGCTGTCAGCGCAGTCGCCGTCTCCTGGAACGTCTTGCGACGTGTTAAAGCTTCCCGTGCCAGAGATTCCTCACCCTTTTTCAGAGCCAGCTCGGCACGCTCGTACCAGGTCTTGGATTGGGCTGCAGCCTGCTCAGCCTGGCTGGTCAGACGCTTCTGGCTCGCAATCGCCAGGGCGACGGCCTGACGCAACTTGACCAGATCCGCCTGCATGTCGGCGACGGATTGATCGAGGATCTTGGCGGGGTCCTCCATGCTGCTGACAGCAGCGTTGGCGTTAGAGCGAACCAGCCTGCTCAGCCGATCAAAGAAACCCATGAATTGGCCTTAGAGGAGCTGAGATTAGCGAGGTTCCCGCAATGGTTCTGCCTAAGGTTGTTCCATGGCAGTTGCACCTGAATCTCAACGGCGTCGCTTACCGGGCCTGGAGCTGCTCCAATCAGCTGCGCCACCGCCAGCGCAACCCTTGAAAACTTGCCTTAGCGCGCTGCAGCGGGAGTGGCGCAAAGATGACCATCTGGCAGCTCTTTGGCAGGACTGGCCTAAAATTGCTGGAGCTCAATTGGCACCGCACTGCCGCCCATTATCTTTGCAACGTGGGGTACTGACCGTGGGAGCCAGCCATCCCCAATGGCGTCAGGCTCTCCTCTACAACCGGCCCCAACTCATCAATACTCTGCATCAAGCCGGCCACGCGGTGCGAGATCTGCGCATTCAGCAACACCACTCCCTTCAATCCCCGGTGTTAGATAGCGAATCCAGCATTTGGGCCCAGCATCCGAGCC
>QCSL01000096.1 GCA_003209165.1 Synechococcus sp. AG-670-B23
CGGTCTGGTCGATGAAGGCTTTACGTCCGGAACCGGAGCCCACGGCCTGGTAGTTCACTTGAGGGCCGCCAGCCTTGGCCAAATCGGCGAACCAACGTTGGTAGATCTTGGCCGGGAACGAGGCGCCAGCGCCATTAAGCCTTTCAGCCGCAGATGATGGAAGACCTGCACCAAAAGCAAGGACTGTTCCCAGCAGAATGGCAGTGCGTGCAGTGCGAATCACAACCAAGGGTGTTGAGTTGTTGCAATATCATTTATATGATCGGAGGAATCCCTTGGTCTTTTTGATTCCAATAAAATCTAATTAAGTTAGGGTTAAGAAGAACTGTAAAATATGTTCAGTGCAATTGTTGCCTGCATGTTCTGTTTTTTTTTAGATTGCAGGAATTTGATTTGCACCAGAATTTGTCCAAGTAATAGTTGACTTCTTGGAGCACATGCCGGAACAGTCACTCCGACAACCTTAGTTTTTAAATGGGTTTATCGGGATGAAATTATCTTCTTAAACAGGAGATTGACACTGCTTCGATCCCAACATCGCCCGTATCCCCTCAGCCCAGTCCAAAAACGGCCTATCTGCGTTGAGCGGGAGGCCTGTTTTTTGATTTTGATTCCGGGATGCTCCAAAGCTTGCTCCAAATAGTCCTGTCGTTGGGTTGCTCCAAAACCTGCTTACACCAACGGATTCCACCGGTTGATCGGTAATGGCATGAGCCACCACAGCAGAGTCAGTCGAGCGAGTTGATCGGCTCTAGGGAATGATCCCGACGGGTGAGTCCAACACCGCTTGTCTTGCCTATAGGAGCCAGGCGTAGGGGGTCTCCAAAGCGCAGGGCTACCGGTTGCTTAAAAAAGCCTGGGCTCAGATCAAGGACGACATCGATGAGACCGGCATTGATCGGCAGGAGCTGCTGTCGCGGACAATCCAGACGCTGATGGCCGCGGCTGGGCACGCAAAACAGCAGAAGAAAACGGGCGCCTTGGTGAGCGCCATTCGCCAGCCTGATCACATCACTGGCACTGGATACAACTCCCACCGCTGCCATGGCGTACGTCGTTGAAATGCACTGCCGCAGTCGTCGCAGATGCGTGGCGAAGAGTATTTGCAACACCTTTAAGCAGGTGTCAGGTGAGCGGAACACACGGTATCTATTTGCCAATTTTCAGAAGTGAATGGACTGTGCTCAACAAACTGATGGATGATTTGGGCATCATCAGGTAGCTATAAAAAAGCCCTCCGCAGAAGAGGGCATGAGTGCGTGTGTGTGAGGAAGATTGTTCTGAAGGCCCAACCGAAGCTGGGCCAAGCGATCAGAACTTGAAGGTGGTCTGAATCAGGCCACCGAGGACCCCAAGGGACTTGTAGTCGCCGTTGACGTTCTGGGTGTTGTCACCGAAGGGACAGCTCAGCCAGTACACAGCAGGGGTGATCTGGATGTTGTCGGTGACCTGGAAGCTGTACCAGAGCTCCATGGCATAACCGCCATCAGCCACGAAGCCGTCTTCCACGTCGTACACGAACTGGGGCTGACCCACGGCGTAACCAAGAGCATTGCCTTCGAGGAAGACATCGTTCCAGGTCAGACCCACCATCCAGCTGGCCATGGCCCGCTTGTTGGTGTTGTCATCCCAATCGTCGTTACCGCTCAAATAAGAGGCACCAACACCGGCGCTGATGGAAGGCATCCAGCCGGAATCCTCAGGACGCCAGAAGCCATGCAGCGAGAAGCTGTTGCTCTGCGCACCGGAGCGCACTTTTTCACCATCAGCGTTGGTGACAGTGCAAGGGGTGCCGAACTTGTCTCCCTTGGCGTACTCCGTAGCGGTGCGGAATTTGGCACCACACTGGCCGTAGCGGTAGCCGGCGGCGAAGCCCCACTTCTTGTTGCCGTAGGCGATCTGAGTGGTGATGTTGCCTTCGGAGTTATCGGTCATGAAGCCACCTGTGTTGGGGTTGCTGTCATTAGCCTCACCGGAATCAGCCACGTAGTTGGCCGCAACGGTGAAGTAGGGGTTGCCCTTCTCTACCTGCTTCTTGTTGGTGTAGATGGCACCGAAGCCACCACCGGTCTCCTTGTTCCAGACGCCGGGGGTACCCAGGGAACCACCGAAGAAGTCAAGGATCTTTGTGCCGCCCTTGGCGTAAGCCGTGGCCTTGTAGCCCATCATCTCGGTGTTCCGGGTCAACGGACCGGCCTGGATGGTGAAGCCATTACCGAGGGGGAAGCGGTAGTAGATGCGATCAATCTCGACGATGTTGCCGCCTGGGGCAGCGGTGTCGAGTTTGTTCATGGAAACGCCGTTTCCGTCCCACACGCTGCTATCGCCCATGCTGCCGGCTCGCAGACGGGTGTAAAGCAAATCCTTGCCGCTAAAGGAGGTCTTCAGGCCAAGACGCAGGTCGTAGCTGAAGGAGAAGGCGCCGTACTCAGCGTTGTACGCAGCGCGTGCGCCCTTCTCGCCACCGGTGTTGTAGTTATCGCCAAAGGCGTTCGTAGCACCAGCCACCCAGACGGTTTTGGCCTTGAGCTTGGTGGTGGTGGAGAACTGGGTAGCTTC
>QCSL01000097.1 GCA_003209165.1 Synechococcus sp. AG-670-B23
GAACTGCTTTGGGGCGGTTGCTGCATGGTCGTTTACGTCGGCAGCTTTCCACTGCTCGTGCAGCTGGCAGGGGAGCTGTTTCCCGCACTGGGGTCGGGTGATCTTGCTCGCGTGCTTCAGCTGATTGGGCTGGCGTTGCTGATCTTTGCTGTTCAGAAAGTCGCGCAGTTCGGTCAGGACTCTCTCCTTGCCGGGCCTGCACTGCTGGTAAGCCAGGACTTACGTCGTGATCTGTTCCGCCGCTTGCAGACCGTGGAGCTCGGAGCGCTGGAGAAGCTCTCGGCCGGTGATCTTACGTACCGCTTCACCGAAGACGCTGATCGCGTCAGCGAGGTCTTGTACAAGACGATTCACGACACGGTTCCCAGCGTGCTGCAGCTCGTTGCGGTGCTGGGGATGATGCTCTGGCTCGACTGGAAATTGACGCTGACAATTCTGTTGCTGGCACCGGTGATCGTCTGGCTGATCAGCCTGTTTGGTGCTCGTGTGATGGCGGCCACGGAACGCAGCCAGAAAAAAGTGAGTGAACTTGCTGGCCTGCTTGGGGAGGCCATCGAGGGTTTGCCACTTGTGCGTGCTTTTGCCGCTGAGCCCTGGCTGCAAGACCGCTTTGAGACGGAAATCGACCAGCACCGGCGGGCCCGCCACCGCACGTACAGCCTGGTGGCGCTTCAGCATCCTGTGGTTGGAACAATCGAGGTGGTGGGCCTGTTTGCTGTCTTGGCCCTCGGCGCCTGGCGGATTCAGACCGGTGATCTGAGCATTGCAGGGCTGAGCAGTTATCTGACGGGACTGATCGTGCTGATCGATCCGATTGCTCACGTCACCAACAACTTCAACGAATTCCAGCAGGGTCAGGCGTCGCTGCGACGTCTGCGTGAGATCGAACGGGAGCCCCAGGAGGCTGCTGATCCAGCGGAGGCGCAATCCATCGGCGCGCTCCAGGGTGATCTCGTCTTTGACCAGGTGAGCTTTGGATATGACCCATCCCAGCCGGTGCTCCATCAGCTGAATCTGCGGGTGGATGCTGGTCAGGTGGTGGCCATCGTCGGCCCTTCCGGTGCAGGTAAAAGCACTCTGCTGTCGCTCCTGCTGCGGTTCAACACGGTCGAACAGGGCGAGATTCGTCTCGACGGCACCGACATCAGCCTGATGCGTGCCCGTGAGTTGCGTCAGCAGGTGGCCCTGGTTCCTCAGCGAACGACGGTGTTTTCCGGAACCATCGCTGAAGCGATCCGGTTCGGGCGTCGCGCGACGGACGACGAGGTCCGTGATGCGGCCTGTTTGGCAAATGCGGATGATTTCATCCGTGCCTTTCCACGTGGATATCACACCCAGCTCGAGGAACGGGGAACCAACATTTCCGGTGGACAACTACAGCGGATCGCCATTGCCCGTGCGGTGCTCGGCAATCCAGCGCTGCTGCTGCTTGATGAAGCCACCAGTGCCCTCGATGCTGAAGCCGAGGCTGCGGTACAACTCGGTCTGAAGCAGGCAATGAAGGGACGAACGGTGTTGGTGATCGCTCACCGGCTGGCCACGGTGCAGGAGGCCGACCGCATTGTGGTTCTGGAAAAAGGCGCTGTTGTGGATCGAGGAACTCACGACGAGCTGATGCAGCGTGGAGGGAGATACCGCGAATTGTGCGAACGGCAGTTTATTCGAGATCGGCAAAAGTCCTGATTCCCTCTACGATCTTGCCGCCGGTTCCACGCAATCCCGGCGCTGAATAATGACTGACTCTGCAGCCAACAATCCTGTTTTGACTTTTGAGGGCAAGCGCTATGACCTCAATACGCTCCCCGATGAGCTCAAGGAGCTTGTCCGTGGCATGCAGGTTGCCGATGCTCAGCTGAGGATGCATGAAGACACTCTCAAGGTCCTGGCTGTTGGACGTCAGAGCCTCGCCACTCAGCTGAATGAAAGGCTTAAGTCCGTCAACCCGTTGCCCGATCAGGGCTGATCGCATGCCAACAAACAAGGGGGGGCTGACTGCCCCCCTTTTTTACTGCAAGTTCGCGGCGCCTAGTCGCTGAATGAGTAGGCCTTGGTGAGTTTGAACACTGTTCCGGAAAGCAGGATCAAAGCCACGAGGTTGGGGAGAGCCATCAGACCGTTCAGCGTGTCGGCAATCGACCAGATCACACCGCGGTCTCCCGCGACAGCACCAATCACGACAACAGCCACCCAGGTGAGTCGGAAAGGCATCACGGCGGCCTCACCGAACAAGTAAGTGGTGCAACGCTCGCCATAGAAGCTCCAGCCGAGAATGGTGGTGAAGGCGAAGACCACCAACCCCAGGGTGACCACCACGCCACTGCCAGCGATGCCGGCGTTGAAGGCAGAGATGGAG
>QCSL01000098.1 GCA_003209165.1 Synechococcus sp. AG-670-B23
GGGTGACGCTGCGCAACGTGATTGAGCTATCTGTGGATACTTAATGCCTGGATTTTGAAAATATTTATGCTTGATTTAAATCATCATTTGCATACTGGCATTTCGACCAGTCCTTTGCCTTGATTATGCATCCATTCTGGAAAATCATTCCAGGTCATTCCAGGAGTAGTGGGTGCTGTATTAAACCCATCCAAAACAACCAAAGCGCCATAGTCGGCACCACCCTGATGACCCTCCAGGTTTGTGCCTTGTACATTGCCATCAGGGTCTGTAATTTCACCAGTTTTTCCCCAATATTTTGGCCTACAAGTAGCGTCTTCTCCAGAAATCCAGCCATCAGAATAGCCTGCCGCATTTGTAACTTGTTGCCCTGTTCCGCCACCTCTTTTTAGCCCTATAAATATGTGACGAGTATTGAAGCTATCTTTTGGCATTTTCACTCCTATGTCAACGAAAGTTTTATGAACCCATATGTTTTCTTCCTCGTCATTGATGGTTAGCAGGTTTCCTCCGAGCTTCTGGGCATTCGCCTGAGCCTGGCTCCAGCTTGGACCATCAACAATTGCGTAGCCTGAGCATCCTGGTTCAAAGTAAGTGTCGCTCTGGACGAGAGGGCTTGATTCAACCTCTTGCTTTCTGGTTAAATAGTCTTTATCTTTGTCTGATATTATGCGCGAAGGGTAGGAAAGTTTGATACTTTCGGCATGACAAGTGGTCTTATTTGTATTCGGATCGTATATAAACTTAGGATTAATTGTTGGGTCACTTGGAGATTACGTCGCTATATCGTTGCAACTTGATGAAGAGGCTTCATAGCCTGCCACCGATGACAGGATTGAATATCGGTTCCCTCCGCAAATTTTTGCAAAATTAGTGATTGAATGATGTGCTGCGGTTTTTTGGGCGGCATAAATGATATACAAGAAAGTAGGAAGTCCTATCGCTGCTAATATTGATAGAATAAGAATAATGACTATTGATTCAATTAGAGTAAATCCGGATGTGTATTTGCCTGTTTTAGGGGTGTGCATTGCGTTGCCTTTTTTCGGCATGACCTTGGCGGGTCGCTTTTGATATTCTAATTCTGTTAAAGTTGCTTATCCATAGCATGGATAGTGAAAATACTCAGTATTTTCTCCGCAAAAATAATATCTTGTTGCCTTTAACGCGTGTTGCTTGGTGCTGACGAAGGAAACCCGCTCCCCGAGAAACAATCATTGAACTGTGTAAGTGAGCTGCCCCCCGCCTGTGCGTTAGCCGCTTGGAGTCACCCGACTGTCTGAAAGTGTTCATGCGAACTGGCAAAGACCTTGGTGATGGCCTAGACGAGGTCGTTCCCTTTTCTTTTGGGCTCCCATGCAGATGTATCTCGCGGATTGTGTTTTTCCTGAGATTGAAGGCCAACTGGCTGCTTACAAGAGCTTCTGTGAGCTTTGGGATTCAGGCGAAATGGCAAAGCTGGACAACTTTGATGGCTTTGAAATGTTGTTCCGCGTGCACGCACCCGGTGCAGGCCGAGTGATCATCCTCTTTAAAGCTGAAAGTGATGCTCAAATTTTTGAGCACTTCGCACCATGGCGTGCTCAGTTCGGAATTGAAATGGACTTCACTCCTGTTATCGGTTGTCAAGACGTGGTTGATTACCACAAGAAGCTCTTCGCCAAAATGCCCTGATCTTTTGTGGCAATGACTGATGCCATTGCATAAAACGTATTTGGGATAGGTGCTGCTGCGCTTTCTGTTGCTCCTCCAGAGGGCGCATTTTTTTGGCATCTATGATTGAGCAAGTAACAGTGCCAGCATGTTTTCTTTACTAAGGACTGCGGTACTGCTCTCAGGAGTATTTCTGGCCATTCCCGCCCTTTCTGCGGAGCACAAAAACTGGGTGCAGGGCAAACAGGAGCTACTAAATGTTTCTGAGTTGACCAGCTCTTTGCCTGCACACATCAAGTCTGGCATTGCAACCAAGGTGTTAATTGATAAGCATCTGAGCTTTGAGTGGTGCACTCATAATTTTGTTGCACCCTTGGGGGTCGAGGATTCCCCGTTACTCAAAGAAAAGCGAATGATTATCGCTATAGGCAAGATTGAATATTTGGGAATTGTTGGTGACTTCTTGATTAGGAAGCTGGCTAGAGATGGCTACAAGTTAATGTTCAT
>QCSL01000099.1 GCA_003209165.1 Synechococcus sp. AG-670-B23
GATCAACTGCACCATCGCTCTGGGGGCGGGTACAGCCTGTTCATCCACCGACTGGATCACCCCCACTGGCAAGTTGGGGGGCAACAGGGTGCTGGCCGGCGACGTGGCCACCAGATCCCCCGGACGGACATCGGGGTCTTTGTCGATGAAGCGAAGCGACAGGCGGCTGCTGCCGCGGCCCACCAGCAGCCCATGGCGACGGCTGCGTGGCAGCCAAACACCGATCTCGTGGCCAGGCGCAGTGAGCAACTTCACCCGCGCTGTGGCGGGGGTGACGCTGGCGATGCGCCCCACCAAACCACCAGGCCCGAGCACAGCATCGCCCTGGGCCAGGCCCTGCAGCGAGCCCTTGCCCAGTTGCAATTGCTGCCACCATCCCCGCGGCGAGCGGGAAATCACCGCAGCCGCCACCTCTCCATCTGCGGCCCCTGTTTGCTTGAGCTCCAGCAGACCGCGCAAGCGCTGGTTGTCGTCCTCCAGCAGCTGCAGGCGAGAGCGGTACTCCAGATCCGCCGCAGCCGTCACCCATTCCCGCTGGGCAGACCCAGGCCAGAAAGGACGGCTGAGCAGGGCGTAAGCATCGCTAAAACCAGTGCCCTTGCTCAAACGCACCAACAAAAGCCCAGCCACTAGCAGCAGCCAGGGGGTGAGTTGCCCCAATCCACGCCAGCGGCTTTTGCCGGGACGGAGCGTTGGGGCCATGGCTTCAGGCGCCTGCCGCGGAGCGGACGAATTCCGGGGTATCGACCACCCGCTGCAGGCGTTTCCAATCCTCGAGAACCTGGCCGCAACCGTTCACCACACAGAGGAGAGGGTCTTCGGCGATGTGAACAAAGATGCCGGTCTCATGACTGATCAGGTCACTGATGCCCCGCACCAGTGCACCGCCACCAGCAAGCATGATGCCGCGATCCACGATGTCGGCTGCTAACTCAGGGGGGGTACGTTCCAGCGTGCGCTTCACCGCTTCGACGATCACATTGAGGGGTTCAGCGATCGCTTCGCGCAGATCACCTGCCTTGAGGTTGATGGTGCGAGGCAAACCGGAGAGCAGGTGCAGACCGCGCACATCCATGGACTGCTGATCGAACTCATCGTCAGGGAAGGCGGAACCGATGCGGATCTTGATGTCTTCAGCGGTGCGCTCACCCACAACCATGTTGTGCACTTTCTTCAGGTAGACGCCGATGGCGTCACTGATCTCATCACCGGCGACGCGGACGGATTCACTCAGCACTGTCCCGCCAAGGCTCAACACTGCCACCTCGGTGGTGCCGCCGCCGATGTCGACAATCATCGTTCCGACGGGCTCCGTTACAGGAAGTCCCGCACCGATGGCCGCTGCTACCGGCTCATCTATCAAATGAACCTCACGAGCCCCAGCCATGCCCGCTTCCCGCACGGCACGACGCTCAACACCGGTCACACCACTGGGAATACCCACCACCAGACGGGGAGCCATGATGCCACGGCCTTCATTGCCTTTGGTGATGAAGGTTTTGAGCATCTGCTCAGCGGCATCGAAATCGGCAATCACCCCGTCGCGTAACGGACGCACGGCCCGAATGTTTCCAGGGGTGCGGCCAAGCATCAACTTGGCCTCATCACCCACGGCCATGGTGGTTCCACGCTCAAGGTCGAGAGCCACCACTGAGGGCTCCTGCAACACAATGCCGCGGCCGGAGACGTAGATCAGGGTGTTGGCTGTGCCCAGGTCGATGCCGATGTCGCGCGACAGCTGGAAACGACGAAAGAACACAGACACCGCAATTAAGTTCGCCGGATCATAGGGGCGTTTTCTGTAGTTGCCTGTTACGCCCAGCGGCTTGGGTGGAACTCCTTAAAAGCAGACACCTAAACGGTGCCCCATCATGAATCTAAATTCAGGAGACGATTTCTCTATGGGCGTTAATTCCGTCACCCTGGTCGGCCGTGCCGGCCGCGATCCCGAAGTGCGTTACTTCGAGTCTGGCAGCATGGTAGCCAATCTCACCATGGCGGTGAACCGTCGCAGCCGCGACGACGAACCCGACTGGTTCAACCTCGAGATCTGGGGCAAGCAGGCCCAGGTCGCTGCGGACTACGTGAAGAAGGGCTCACTGCTTGGCATCATTGGCAGTTTCAAACTGGATCGCTGGACCGACCGTGCCAG
>QCSL01000100.1 GCA_003209165.1 Synechococcus sp. AG-670-B23
GATTGAGCGGCGTTTGGACGAAAGCCAGGATCCGATCTGCCGTGCGTCTGTGCCAGGGTCTGGCACTTGGTTCTCGGCACGGGTCCGTCTGAATGCGGATGACATGCTGGTGGTGCCTGCCGGGCTGAAACGGCCCGACGAAATGAGGCTGGACGCTGTGCGTGATGCGCTTCAGCGCTGTCGCGCCAGTGTTCTTTATCTGTACTGATAAAGCTTTGTGGCTAGCGCAGCTGCAGATCTGAAATGGGGCTATGAAGCCAGGGTCGGCAGTTGCAAAAAACGTCGACTTCTCACACAACCCGAGCCTCCGCCAACCGCGGGGGCTTTTTTTTGACCAATCCCGAACACCACCTTTTGATTTTGTCCTCAGCAAAAGTTTTGAGGTTGTGATGGTTTTAATCGCTAGATCTCTGATGTATTGCATCGAAAGGCTTGATTCAGGAGGGCAGTGGATCCAGGAGATCTGCTTTAAAACGGAGTTCAAAGCTTTTGTGAACGCCCGCACCAAATCACGCGCCACTTTGAAGACCTATCGTGTAGTTCATGTCAATTGGAATCAGGTGGTCACCGTTGTGCAGGGGTCGGCTGAATCCCATTGACCAGTCTTGCTTCGACGTCTTCCCAGCCGTTGCGATCCCGAAGACTTCAAGTCACTTTTTGAGATGGGAGATGTTCTGAGCCATAAAAAGTGGCTTGTGAGCCTGTGGGCATGATCCTCACGCGGTATCTCAGCAGTGAAGGTTGGGTTCAGGAGTGTTCCCACTCCAACGCTTTTGATGCCTACATCGATGCGCGACGGCGCTGTGTGCTCCGAGGTTGTCCTTACCTGCTTTTGGATGCAGAGACCGGCAGCACGGTCTCGGTGCTTACCGTGAAGCAGTGTTTGCATCAGTACGGCGTCGAAGGAGATTTTTTGGCTTGATCCATTCGGTTGACCAACGCAAGAGCCGGCAGGATGGCGTTTGCTGAAACCTTCACATGGCGACGTTTCTTGTCACCGGCGCGAACCGTGGGATCGGCTTGGAATATTGCCGCCAGCTCAAGGCCCGGGGCGAGGATGTGGTGGCGGTCTGCCGTCAAGGGAGTGATGAACTGCAGACCCTTGGGGTTCGGGTGGAAGCCGGCCTTGAGCTGAGCGACTCCCAAGCCATCAATGATCTGGTGCAGCGTTTGGATGGTTTGTCACTGGATGGCGTCATCCTCAATGCCGGAATCCTGAAGTCAATGGGGCTGACCGATTTGGATCCCGCGGGGATTCGTCGCCAGTTTGAGGTGAATGCCCTTGCTCCTTTGCTGCTGGCTCGGGCTTTGGTGGATCAGATGCCCCGCGGAGCCAAGTTGGTCCTGATGACCAGCCGTATGGGGTCCATCGATGACAACACCTCTGGAGGCTCTTATGGCTATCGGATGTCCAAGGTGGCCCTCAACATGGCCGGAAAATCCTTGGCAATTGACCTGGAACCGCGGGGGATCGCTGTGGCAATTTTGCATCCAGGATTGGTTCGCACTCGCATGATTCAGTTCAATCCAGGCGGGATCCCCCCCGATCAGTCGGTGAAGGGTCTGTTGACTCGGATCGATGGCTTGACCATGGCCAACAGCGGCAGCTTTTGGCATGCCAACGGTGAGTTGTTGCCGTGGTGAGACTGGAGACATGCTGTGGGCTTTGATCCGCGTCATAGGTCCGGCGGACGCCCTGAACAACGGGTCACCAGCAATGTTGAGGCGTTGCTGGCGGAGAACGACGCCCTGCGCCGTGAGGTGTCCCGGCTCAACCGCGAATTGGAGCGACTGCAGCGTCAGCAACGCCAACGCTTTCGTACGGAACAAGGCTCGTATCGACCTTGGACCGAGCCATCGGCACAATCCCCACCGCGCATCAGCCACCAACATGTGCATGCATGGGGGCAGTCCCTCACCCAGCAGCCGGGATGGACGGCACTGCGGCAGCGTGGGTTGGAGTCTTTGCTTGATCAGATCAACCGCAGCAGTTTTCCTGCCCAGCTGACTCTTGAACAGCGGCTGGATCGGCTAGTTCCGGGT